>JACDGI010000004.1:0-18718 GCA_013821665.1 Anaerolineae bacterium | reverse complement strand
ATCTTCACGGGTTCGCGATTGTTCGCGGTAGTTCAAACCGGTGTCGGTATAACGGGCATAATTGCTCCAACTGGAGTTGAGCGCGGATGATGTATAAAGCGAGTCGATGGCATCCAAATTAGGAACGGGTGCTGACTCGACCTGTACGGAGGTCTGGATGACACTCAGGAGCGCGCCATTATTCATTGTAATTTCGACACCGTCCGGCTTGGTGGTCTGCTGACCGGGAATCCAGCCCGTGGGGTCAGCCACACTGAACAAGCCGCTGGGGTGCAAATAATCGGTATCGAATTTGATGCCGCTGAAATCCGTGACAACTGGCGGTGAAGTCACCGTGGGCGCGGTCGTTGCTTGTGGGGTATCCAATGCGTTGGTCGCATTATTGGTAAAAATCGGAAGGATCGCGCTCAATGCAATGGCGAGGACCATAATACCGCCTAAAATTATTGATGCGCGGCGTGCTGCTGAATTATCCATGAGTTAATGGCTCCGGTACGAAAGAAAAACTCGCGGCATCATACCCTATAACAGTAGAAAAGTTAAGTGCAGTCTAGTTAGCACTTCGTTTTTTACGATGATAAAAAATGGTCATATAGGAAAGCTGGCTCATGTGTTTACCCAAAAACCATGTAACATTACTCACTTCACGATGTATGTTAATATTTAGGAGGATTGCCCTAGACATATTTTGTCTGTTCAGCAATCTGCATGGAGAACTAATATAAAATGAGCGCTGAACACGCGCAAGACATAAGACTTACCGGGGCAAAGATAGGTATACAGCCACATATTTGTGCCTTCTTTCATAGCCAAGAAGAAGAATATCAAATTATGATGCCCTTCATTAAAGAGGGCATTGAACGCGGCGAAAAAGCCTTTCACATTATTGCCCCTAACCTGCAAGCAAATCACCTCCAACGACTAAGAAATGTCGGCCTTGATCCAGACGAACTTGAGCGTCGCAAGCAGCTTGAAATACGCGTGTGGGAAAAGGCATACCTTCGCAATAACGGAAGCTTTGATCTAAATGATATGCTGGCTCTTATACAAGAAGTACTGACTGAGGGTAAGCGTGAGGGCTTTCCGCTGACACGTCTTATTGCCCACATGGAGTGGTCGCTGGAAGATCGTCCCGGTGTGAAGGACATTGTTGAGTACGAGTCGCGGCTCAACCATATTTTGCCTCAATTCCAAGATCCAGTTATCTGTGTCTACGATCTGGCTCAATTTGGCGCGGCAACCGTAATCGAAATTCTCCGAACCCATCCGATGGTGATTATTGGCGGCATTCTACAAGAGAATCCCTTCTACGTTGATCCGGATGATTATTTGAGAGAATTGCAAACGCACAAGGCGTAATCAGCCGAGACGAGGATACACCAATAATAAAAATCCTTATTCGTTAGGTCATGCAGTTTGGACACTTTGACGGATGAAATTCAATCGCTTCGTCGCAGTTTACGGGATTTAGTCGCGCTTACAACCCTTCCAACCATTTGGGCAGGTAGTACACCGAACGATATTGCAGAAAGCCTCACAGACGTTCTGCTTACGACCTGTCCCCAACTGGATTTGATTTATGTTGTTTTGAACCGACCAGCCGCCGAAGACAGGCTGGAATTAGTTCGCACGCGTCAAAATCTTATTGCAGGCGCTGACGCTCAGAAATTTGGAGAATTTTTCTCCGCTTATCTCAAAACGGATGCCTTGAACTCGCTTACGCCTGTGAGTAACCCTCTGAATAACGATCCTTTAAATATAGCAGTTATTCCAATGGGGCAATCCGGGAATGCTGGTATCGTGGTTGTCGGTGTAGGCGCAGACCATACCTTGACTGAGCTTGATCGTCTCGCGCTAAATGTCGCTACTAACCAAGCGGCAACTGCGCTCCAACAAGCCCAACTCCTCACGGACTTACGAACGGTCAGCCAACAGAAAGACACCGCATTCGCCCAGGAACAAGCTGCGCGTGAGCGAATGGCGAGTTTGCAGGCTATTACGGCTGCTTTTTCTCAGGCATTAACAACCGAACAAGTTGGACATGTCGTCGTTGATCAGATGGTCGATTCTTTGAAAGCCGCAACCGGTGTTTTTTATCTACTGACTGAAAATACATCCACCTATGAGGTGAAGTATCGCACGGGAAAAAGACCTTCTAATAAGAATAGCGGCGATCAGCAGCGCTATCTTGTGGATCCCAATACCCTGCCCATTACCCAAGTTATTCGCTCCCAACGTCCCTTGTGGCTCGAATCATTTCAACCGCAAAATGCGTTTCAAAGTCAGCTTATAGGCGGGAAAGATCATCAAGGAGCGGCGGCGATACTGCCATTTGTCATCAATGGGCAGGTCATTGGTGCTATCGAGTATATTTTCTCCCAAGCCCAAACATTCAGCCAAGAAGATCAGGATTTTATACTGGCGGTATCCCACCAATGTGCACAAGCACTGGAAAATGCCCGATTATATGAGTCTGAGTTAAAAGCGCGGGAATTGCTTCAGACGCGCGTAAAATTACAATCCATCATTTCTGAGCTAGGGCAAGAGGCACTTGTCAGTTATGACTTACCGGCTTTGATGAATAAATCGGCAGCGGTGCTGGCTGATATGCTGAACGTTGAGTTCACCAAAATCCTTGAATTGCTTCCTGATGAAAACAGCTTGCTGTTAAGGGCTGGAGTGGGCTGGCAAGAGGGTAATATAGGGCACACGAAAGTCGATGCAGGGAGTGAATCACAGGCAGGGTATAGCCTACAATCGCATAATCCGGTTATTGTTGAAGATCTACATACGGAAACGCGTTTCACCGCTTCGCAGCTCTTTGTGGAGCATCATGTCATCAGTGGGGTGAGCGTGGTTATAGATGGGCATCAGGGGCCTTGGGGCATCTTAGGTGTTCACAGCAGCCGATGGCGGCAGTTTACATCGGATGATGTTTACTTTGTTCAATCCGTAGCCAATATACTGGGCGCAGCTTTGGAACGCGCGCGGTTGGATTCGCTGTTGGAACTACAGCGTCAGCGCCTCACCAATATCATAGCGACTATCCCCGGTGTCATCTGGGAAAACTATCACGCCGATGAGCATGAAGAGATGCAGCTTGTGTTCATTAGCGCCTATGTCGAGACGATGTTAGGCTACACAGTCGAAGAAGCGCTGGCTGAACGACATTTTTGGATAAAAATTTTCCATCCGGAGGATGCGGAAGAAACGGCAAGAGCCTTTAACCGGGTGCGCCAAAGTGGCGGTTCAGGCATTATCAATTTTCGTGCTGTACACAAGAATGGGCAGGTTATTGATATTCATGCCCTGATGATCACGATCTTGAAGGATGGTAAACCGATTGGCAAACGCGGCGTGATGATGGATGTCACAGAGCGTCAGCAGCTTATGAATGCCCAAGCGCGCTATGCTGCCATGTTGCGCCGCTCTAATGAAGAGTTGCAGCAGTTTGCATATGTGGCCTCGCACGACTTACAAGAACCGCTGCGGATGGTGACAAGTTACCTGCAAATCATCGAAAGTCGTTACGCCGATAAATTGGATAATGATGCCCACGAGTTCATCGATTTCGCTATCGATGGTGCTGCCCGTATGAAGTCGCTGATTTCGGCTTTGCTCGAATATTCACGGGTAGAAGGCAGTGAAAAAGATTTTAAGGAATTTGATTCGCAGCTTGCGCTTGAGAAGGCGTTAGCGAACTTGTCCTTAACGATTGAAGATAACATGGCACAAATCACATATGATGTGATGCCTCGCATCAAAGCTGACCCGACACAAATTACACAGCTTTTTCAGAATTTGATCGGGAATGCCATCAAATTTCAAAAAGAAAAAACGTCAGAAATCTACATCGGGGTGGAACGCAAACCGTATGAATGGCAGTTCTCGGTGCGCGATAACGGTATCGGCATTAGCCCTGAATACCGCGAACGTATTTTTGTCATTTTCCAGCGATTACATAAGCGGAATGAATATCCCGGCACAGGTATCGGCCTCGCTATCTGTAAAAAGGTGGTCGAGCGGCATGGTGGACGAATATGGTTTGAATCCGTCCCTGATCGGGGTACAACCTTTTATTTCACGATACCTGTTTAAGGGGATATTTGCCGGGGTATAACAATCAAAAACCGCCATACTGTAAATAGCATGGCGGTTTGATTCTCGGTTTCGATGATGTTTACAGCAACGGCGACTTTTCCATCGCATCGTAGTCACAGGCCACTTCACGCCATGCCCGACCGATGCGCTTCAGACCATCTTCAATATCGGATGGTTTTTGCGAGGCGTAGTTGATACGTATGCGGTGGCTGCCACAGTTATTGGTGTAGAAGACACTGCCAATGGCATAAGCCGCGCCCATATGGATGGCCGTGATGTAAACCTCGGCAGATGACGGGCCATTTTTAGGCAAATTCACCCACAGATACAAGCCACCTTGTGGCACATTCCAGCGTGAACCGGGAGGCAGATGCTTCTGGGCGGCAGTAATCGCCACATCACGGCGGCGTTTCAGTTCGCGGTTATTACGTTCAAGCTGCTGCGCCAGAACGCCGCGTTGAATCAACAGGTGCATGGTGCGCTGGTTGAGACTGGGCGTTGAAATATCGGCGGCCTGTTTGACGCGTACCAGCCGTTCGTAATGATGATTGTCGGTGATGATATAACCGATACGCAGCCCCGGCAGCATCATTTTGGTGAAGCCGCTGGCATGAATCACAATGCCGGTTTCATCCAGTGCTTTCAATGGCGGCAGTGACTCGCCTTCATAACGCAACTCGTGATAGACACCATCCTCTAATATCGGGATCTGGTAATGGTTCGCCAAATTGAGCAGTTGGCGGCGGCGATGCAGCGGCATCACTGAGCCGGTTGGATTCTGGAAGGTGGGCATGACATAAATCAGTTTGGGACGGTTATCGAGGATGAAGTTTTCCAGCATGTCCAACCGGATACCACCTTCATCAACATCAATGCCGTGAATTTGGACGCGGCGGGTGCGGGCGATGTCGATCATACCCAAGTAGGTTGGATTTTCGGTGACCATCAAGTCGCCTTCGGAAAGCAGGGCTTGCACCACCATATCGCAGCCTTGTTGTGTCCCGCCAGTAATAAGCACTTGTTCGGGCGAACAGTGAATGCCTAAGCCACTGACGTAATCGCGGACGGCACTGCGCAGTGGCGAGTAGCCTTCAGCAATTTCGTAGCCCATCGCTTTCGCACCGTCACGGTCAAGTACGCTGTTGATGGCATCGCGCAAATGCTGCATGGGGAAAAAATCACCGGGGGGTGAACCTTGGGCGAAGCTGATGATCCCCGGCTTGCGTGCCATGCGCATCATTTCCCGCAGCGAGCGATCCGGTGTCGTCGGCGCTTCCTGCGTGCTGGTCTTGGAATGTCCATTCTGGTTTTCGGACAGTTGAGGGGCGTTATTCGCGTCGCCAGCAATGAACGTTCCACGTCCGGCATGGGCGCTGAGGAAGCCTTCGGCACGCAGTTCAGCATAGGCGTTTACGACACTAATGCGGCTGATATTAAGCTGCTGTGCCAGATCGCGGCTGGCGGGTAGACGCGTGCCAGCAGGCAGTATGCCACTTTCAATTTGAGCGCGAATGTGGCGGATAAGCTGCCTATAGATGGGTTCTTCGCCTTCACGTTCGAGTCCAATAGCCAGTTTGGAGGGGTTTAACATGAATAAGTTTTTCCGTGGGGCTAGTGTGTTTGTTTCAAGTTATCATGCCATCAAGCTTACCATAAGACCAAGTATAACCATATTGGACTTACGACCAGTAATGGCAATTTGTAAGCCGTCTGGAGACCTTCATATCCCTATTTCCCCCTCGACTGTAACACTTTTTTCAGACCTAAACAATATTTCTCATTAATGTTGAGGGCTAAAAGTTATTTATGATTTGCCAGAATTGAAGCCTGACAATTGTAAATTTACAGGTTTTTATTGCGCTATATATAGTATTATATATAATTGAAACCCTCTCTATATTCTCTACAAGACACATAAATTTCAAAGCGGAGATCGTCATGCGAAAAGTATTGTTTGTTCTCTTGTTTGTTGTTCTGGCAGTTGTTATGCCTGCCCCTGCTTTTATGCAGGATTTACCCTTCACCCGCAGCGCCTGTGCTAACGGCGTTGACCTTACCGGACAGATCGTGAGCTTATACCACATCGCCAACCGCAATGATCAGGACGATATTTTTCCGGCATTGCAGGCAGGTTATGCCGATGCCGCTGAGTATTTCAACGCGCACGGTGGTATGTGTGGCGCGACAATGGCACAAGTCTATGACAATAAATATGTAGCATCCAATCAGGATATTTATAAGCGTTTCGTCCAGCTCGATCCCAAACCTCTGGCGGTGACCCTTTATTCATCTGGCGACAGTGCCCAGCTCGCACCCCAACTGGCTAAAGACGAAATTCCGGGGCTTCTCCTTCGGGGTGGATCGCTTGAAAGTGTTTACGGGGAGGATGGTCAGACACCAGGTTGGGTTTTTGCGACCAATCCTCTGTATGTCGACCAAGTTGGGTCGGTATGCGACTATATAGTTGCCCATCCGGAACGCTTCCCCAAACCCGTCATAGGGTTTGTCAGCAATGACGACTCATGGGCAAAGCATGTCGTCGAAGGTTCACACCCTTACTGCGAATCATTAGGCATCGGCTACGCGGGGGTAGGCTACTTCTCCGACGATACGGTTACTCTGGCTGGTGTGAAAAAACTGATTGATGCAGGTGCGAACACTCTCTATACCAATTTCCTGCGAGGCGGTCCCACAGGACTGACTGCAACCCTCGCGAACATGAATCTGCAAGACAAAATTGCAGTGGCGGCTGTGAACGGGGCAATGGATGCCGACATCTATTTTCTAGGGGATCGAAGTGTTGGCTCAGACAAACTTCCCTACACCAACGGCATGATCGGCTCACTGCCTCTGCGTTCATGGGCAGAGGTCGATAATCCCGGTATCCAGATGATTACGCAGCAGGCAGACCTGCATAAGCGTCCGTTCACGATGCATGATAACGCCTATGTCATGGGTTGGGCAGCCAGCGACCTATTCATTGAAACCTACATTGAGACAGGCAACCGCGTGGGCTTCGAGCATATCACAGGCGCGGACATCAAAGAAACGCTGGAAAAGATCGTCTACGCACCGCTGGGCGGGGTCGAACAGATTGACTATCAGGGTGGTACGCGCCGCGCGCTTGCTGCGAACCGCATCGGAGAGTTTCATTATCTGGGCAAGGACGGTAAAAATGCGGCTGATGCCAATAACCCACCCATCATAAACGGGATATTTATGACACCGTGGATTGTGCCACTGACCGATTACCAGCCCGCGCCTGATTTGCGTCCGGGTGGCGCGAACGTTGTTGAGGCGACACCTGCAACTTAAAATGATACATCTCGGCTGATAAATATAAACCTCTAAAATACGCCGGCTCGCTGCGCCTCTTGCGACAAGTCGGCGTTCATCATCCATTCGTCGTGTCTCGTTATGAGCTAGAACCATTGGTTATCGACTCCTCCAAACTGCGTTATAATTTGTCTAAAATAGAGAAAGATTATTCCAACATGGAAGCTGCCGACCAGAAACAATATTTTGACGAACATGGTTATGTGCTGGTGCGCGGATTATTCACGCCGGAAGAAGTGGCTTATTACCGCGATCATTATATGGATTTGCGGGCAAAAGGGACTTACGAAGGCGATTTCGCCGGGGCTGATCCCACCAGTAACGATCCGCTCAAGCGCTATCCGCGTATGATCCATATGCATCGTTGGGATAAGGTCAGCCTCAATTGGATGACCGAGCCGCGTATCAATGAGGTACTCACTTTATTGGGTGGACGCGAACCGCTGGCGGTGCAAACCATGTTGTACTTCAAACCCGCCGGTGCGCGTGGACAAGCTTTGCATCAGGATAATTATTATCTGCGGGTGCAGCCGGGAACTTGCCTTGCGGCGTGGCTGGCACTGGATGATTGCGACGAAGCCAACGGTTGTATGCAGATCGTCCCCGGCAGCCACAACTGGCCGCTGTTATGTGCGGTCAAAGCGGATACGACTCAGAGCTTCACTGATGTGACCGTGCCTATCCCCGAAGGTACACCCATCGAACCGATGATTATGAAGGCCGGTGATGTGCTGTTCTTCAACGGTGCGCTGGTGCATGGCAGTATGCCCAACACCTCGACCGACCGTTTCCGCCGTGCGCTGATCGGACATTACATTGAAGGCGATGCGGCTCAGGTCGCTACTTTCTATCACCCCGTTTTGCGGATGGATGGCAAGCCCGTCGAAATCGCAACCAGTCCTGATGGGACACAGTGCGGTGTGTGGGTGGAGAAAGATGGCACGCCTGTGATTGAGCTTTCGGCCATGCAAGGCTCTCCCGGTAAATTGGATTATCTCAGGCAATAGTGCCTGAAGTTGTAGTCGGATTTTGCTAAGGGAAGGTCTATTCTATGACCTTCCCTTTTTATTTTTATTAACTCGATGGCTCTGGTGTCGTCGCTGGCACATTCGGATCACCGGATGTAACAGGAGCCGTATTTTCACCGACGCTGTTATCGACGAAGAAAGCGCCACATTGAATCGTTGCCCCGTTCAAACCTGCTGCTTCGGCTGATACATTAACCCAACCGTATTGCTGCGGTACGACAGCTTGTACTTCAGCTTTCACGCCGGGGAAGTCCAGTTTGCGCGGCGAGGTGCTGGTACGCCACAGGGTATCATTTGGCCCCGGTACGTTAAAGGTGATCGAAGCGAGATTTGCCAGCCCTTCAACATCGAAAATAATGGTGCTGCCGGGTGTAACGTAATAGATGCCGCCCGCTTGGGGAGTATCGCCTTGCTTAAAAGTAGCCGGTGTAACAGTCATCGTGCCACAGGCAGGCGAGGATGTATCAGCCACATTGGTTGGAACCGGTGTGGCAACATAGTCTCCCAAGTTCACAAGCGATGCCTGTTCGACGTACCCTTCTTTGGGGCCAGCTTCAGTTTGTGTGCTGACAAACCACCACCACTGTTGACCGTCATTGATCGGCTCAGGCTTCACGAATACCAGAAACGAATCACCGGGCCATAAGGTGTCGAGCGTAGGCGCACTGGATGAAGCCTCGGTACGAATCCAAATAAAAGGTACGCCCGCGCGAATCCCACCTTTAAAAGTTGTTGTCCAGTTGGCCTTTGATTGGGATTCGGGGGCAGTCTCGCCAACCAGTGAACTCTGCTCGACCCAACCCGCTTTTGATTTGTCTGAGACCAGATGCACCAACCACCAATTTTGGTAGCCATCATAGACTGAGGGTGAATATTCGATCACAAAACGCGCTTTGGTCGAATAGTTCACGGTATGGGCGACTGCCGCCGATGATTTAGCATCATTCCGCAGCCATATAAAGGGCACACCACTCTTAATCGACATTTGTTGATTCGCATTAAAGGCTGGTGTACAAGCAGCCGGATTATCCAGCGCCTTACAGACTGCGGCGGCTTGAGCCGGAAGCGTCAAGCCAAGCGCCATCAACAAACTGACGATGCCAACCGCAACCGAAAATCGAATTCCAGACATCATATGTTCCTTTCCGTTCGCCTCCCCTGAATTCCTTAGTGCTAAACAATGATGGCTGCCGATAGGTGGTCTCAGGGAGGCTTGCGTGTAACTAACTTATAAACATCATATGAATGAATAGAAACGAATAGGCCGCCGAGTGCCCTACGCGCGGCCTACGAATGTGGTTTGGTCAGAGTATCGTAACAGTATTGTAGTTCTACATTCAGCGGATGACCTGCCCAAAAGCGATGTCATGGTCATCCAAATCCTGCACACCAAATTCCTTGACCCCGTGTGGCGCGATGTATAGCGAGTAATCAATCATCGCACCGCTGGCCTGAAATTCGGCATAAATCGCGTCGGCATCATCAACCCAGAAGTACACATCCCACATTTTCTCGACGACATGATAATTCGAAACGAAGGTTTGTTCAGGCTCGACCTGCGCCAGCATCACCGTGAAAGAATCGCGCCGGATGATGGCGAAGTTGGTCGGTTGACCAAACAAGGACTGCTCGGTGAAGCCCAATTTATCGCGCCAATAAGCCGCCGACTTCACCACATCTTTGACCAACAGCACTGGAGCACTATCCGTGATTTTAGCTTTTGTCATTTCAGCCAATCCAGCTTTGCATCTGCGGCGGCATGGTTTTGCCCATCGTCTTCACATACACCGCAATTTTACCCGCATAAATCAGCAGTGCCTCGCGGTAAATATGCAGTTGTGTTGCCACTGGCAGCGACCAACCGCGATCAATCATTTTGGTCAGATCCTCGTCGGTCAGCCCTTCCATTGTCACTTTGAGCTGCTCATCGAGCTTGCTGTACCACGCCTTCAATTGAGCCACGCTGCCCGCTAATCCCGCTTCAGGGTTACGATATGACCAATCCATTTTCAACAACTTGAGCGACCCGATATAAGCGTATTCGACCTCACCCATTTCCTTGCATATTTCGCCCAAGGTCGGATTGCTGCCACCGGGTGTGAAGGCCAAATCACTATCACTTAGAATGTCCATCAACTGCTCACGCATCACCTGCGTCTCGTGATAAACCTCACCATGCTGCTGTAGAAAAGTGTTCATGCTTATTTCCTCCCATTGCTTATTTAATGACTGCTTCTAATCCTAAATAGCTGCCAAACTCTGCTGCCCTTTCAGCTATCACTTCCATCTCATGACTACTAAGCGAAGTAAATGGTTCGAGAATGATTTCGACGGTCTTTTTCTTCAATGTACGCGCCCATATTCCCACCACTTGTCCATCACTGACGATGGTTGGCTTGAAAATGCCGTTGCCACCGGGACAAATTGCGTCGAGGAATTGCGGTTCAACCACGGAGGTGCGATCCTTATAGCCGAGGATATATTCGTCAAATCCCGGCAGCAGATACAAGGTGTGTTCGGGATGTTGATGTTTCTCCGGCGACAGCCAGAAGGTTTGCCCGTTAATCACTTCTTCTATCAGTTGGGATTTGACGCTCTCCAAACCCGCCCGCGCCTCAGTAATTGGCAGCCCTGACCAGTTGACGAAATCCGCGAGTGTGGCTGGCCCACGACTGACGAAATAACGTTCAGCCAGTTTTGCTAAGGCTTCATCTCTGGGTAACGTTTGACCCGCTTTTAGAATATGAAAAGTGGTGTCCTTGCCGCGCATCTCACCCTGATAAATTAACCGTTCCAAGCCTGCCCGTTGCAGCATAAAAACCCCACGCTGTCCGGCGGTTGAGATGCCGTTGGCTTCTAAAATCGTGAACAGTTCAGGACGCGAAAGATGTTTGCCATCTTGCAGCGCTTCTACGATCAATTGGGTGCTGCGGCTTAGCGTTGAGTCATCTAATTCCAGTTCACGATAGCGACCTTTGTTTCCGGCAATTTGACGCGGTGCGAGTAAACCCAGCATCCAATGAATATCGGGTGGAGCGACGAAAAACAGTGTTCCGCGCATGGCCCATGTCCGCATGACAACACCATCAACAATAGCCTGTTCAACAGCCGCTTCGGTGCTGCCCGGTAAACGCAATCCGAACGCCCATTTTGTGCCGAGGTAATCCTGTCCTTGCATCGCGCCCAACCACGCAACGACTTGGCTGGCATCCTTAAAAGGCGGATGGCTAATCCGTTGATGGTATAAGCGGCGTAACCCTGCACTTGTTTTGTTTACGGTCAAATCGATACCCCCTCAGCGTGGAATCTGGAGCTTCTCATGGAGTCATTATACCGAAATACGCGCAACTTTGCGAACAAATTTTCTTTTTTGTGTCAAGTAAATGGGCCAATCGCTTGACAAATAGAACAAAACATCGTATTTTACCAATAGGTTAATTAACTGATTAGTTAAATAAGGTAAGACTATCATGATGAGGAGTGATGAAGACAAACTAAGCCAGACGTTTGCGGCCCTCGCAAGCTCGACGCGGCGGGCGATATTAGCGCGTTTAGCACAGGGAGAAGCCACCGTAAACGAACTAGCGAAGCCGTTTAACATGACTTTGCCAGCCATTTCGAAGCACATCAAAGTTCTGGAACGTGCAGGCTTAGTCGTGCAGGGGCAAAAAGCGCAGTATCGCCCCTGTAAGATCGACGTAACGCCTGTAGAAGACGTTTCCAAATGGGTCGAGCAATACCGCCCCATCTGGGAGGCGCGCTTTGACCGCATGGATGAGATGATCAAACAACTAAACAACAAGGAACAAAACAATGAGTGACAGCACCCTTTCCCAAAATTCGCTTATGATTGAGCGCATTTTCGATGCACCCGTAGCATACATCTGGCAACTGTGGACACAACCCGAACTTTTCAAAAGCTGGTATGGGCCACAAGGCTTCAGCATCCCTGTGGCCGAAATGGATATACAAGTGGGTGGAAAGCGCCTATTTTGTATGCAATCCCCTGACGGCAATATGAAAATGTGGCTGGCAGGCGAGTATGTTGAAATTGTCCCGAATAAACGGTTGGTCTATACCGAACGCATGGCAGATGAACACGGCAATGCGCTTCCTCCATCTCCTGATGGCGGGAATAAAGACTTTCTGGTGACCAGCGAAATCACGGTGCAGCTAGAAGACCTCGGCGGACGCACAAAGATGGTGATGACCCACGCAAATGTTCCTGGAAAGACCGAATGGGCCAAGAGCGGTTGGGAACAAGCCTTTGATAAGATGGCAGCCCACGTCGAAGCACTGCCTAAGGCCAAATAACACTGCATTATTGCAAGCACATCATTTCAGGGCGATCACACGATTTCCCTGAAATCTTCGCTCATCCGTTACGGCGACATGAGCTTGCTATGCAAATCAGTCGCGCTATACTCTCATCACTTTAAATGGCTTAGCAGAAAGAGTGATGGGAATGTCTACCCTTAACCCGCAGCGGACGATTGATGAACTCAAAGAACTTCGTGCTTTAACGGGTGATGAAAATGGGGCGCAGCGTGTGGCATGGACGGAAACATGGGCCAAAGCGCGGGCTTGGCTGCGTGCCAAAATGGAGCAGCTCCCCGTTAGCATTGAAACCGACGAGGCCGGTAACGTCTGGACGACTCTCAAAGGCGCGTCCGAGGATGTGATGATGATCGGCGGGCACATGGACTCGGTGCCCAACGGCGGCTGGTTGGATGGCTGCCTGAATGTGCTGGCTGGCTTGGAAGTTATGCGACGGATTGCCAGCGAAGGTACACCACCTGTCACCGTGCGTTTGGTCGATTGGGCCGATGAAGAAGGCGCACGTTTCGGGCGCAGTTTGCTCGGTTCGAGTGCTGCCTCGGGTACGCTCAATCCCGATGATGTTCGTAACCTCAAAGACAAAGACGGCATTCGTCTCGAAGATGCCCTTGCCAACTTCGACATCAATCTGGATATGGCAACCGATGCCCATAAGCAGTTGAAGAACGCGAAGGCTTACCTCGAACTGCACATTGAGCAGGGGCCGGTGTTGGAAAGTCTGGATTTGCCGCTGGGCGTGGTACTGGGAACCGTTGGTGTGGAGCGTCATTCCATCCGCTTCATCGGGCAGGAAGCGCACTCCGGTTCAACCCCGATGGACAAGCGCAAGGATGCGCTGGGCGGCGTGAGTAAGCTGCATCTCGACATCCGCCAGATCGCCAAGGCGCACAAAGGTGTGGGCACGGTCGGACGCGTCGAAACCCGCCCCGGTATTGTGACCGCAGTGGTTGGTCAGGCGGATATGACACTCGACCAGCGCCATTTGGATGCTGGTGAACTGGCTGCTATGTTGAATGAAGCCAAAGCCGCCAGTGAACGCATCGCTGACGAAGAAAATATCGAAGTGGTGTGGAGCAAACTGTGGCAGATTCAACCCCTGCCATTCCACCCGCACCTCATCGAACTGTGCGACCGAGCTATCATGGAAACCGTCGGCGTATCGCATCGTTTACCCAGCGGCCCGCTGCATGATGCCGCCGAAATGGTACGCGGTGATGTGCCGACCATTATGATGTTCGTGCAAAGTTTGCGCGGCATCTCGCACAATAAAATCGAGGACACCAAAGAAGAACATTTATTACAATGTGTCGAGGCGTTGGATAAATTGGCGACCAAGACCATGCAGTGGATCGCCGCTAGCTAAAAACATGAGAGGTGTAGGGACGAGCCACGCTTCGTCCGCGCCTTCTATATTTTTGTTTTCACGTTTGGCGAGGATGAATGATGCAAATCAATAACCCTTCCAACACCGAGATGGAATGCGACTTCTTGCATGAAGGGATGTTCATCCATCTGAGCTACATGCGCCGCCTAATCTCGACTACAAAGTCCAGCTTAGTAAATTGCGGCGAATATGTATTAATGGTCCGAAAGCACGGGTCAATTATACAGGCTGTCCAAAGGCTTCAGCGATTTTTGTGTAGGCGGCTTCGACGCTTTTGACGGTATGAAAGTCATCGAGCAGGTGTGGTGATAGTCGCCGGATGATACTGGCAACCGACAGTATATAAGCGCTGGGATTGACCATGATGATCAAACTGCCTGTTTTGTTGGCAGGTAAATCGAGGCGGCTTGTCACCGAGAGTAAATTGCTGGGTGAACTGGTAGAAGCAGTCATGTCAAGGATTTGATGTACATGATGATTAACGCATTCCATCATGCTGTTACGTTTCGTAATCATGCGGTGAATATCATCAACGTTCCAATCACCAATGAACGTTACACGAATAATTCTTCGTTCGGGTGTGTCCCAATCCATCGTAACTGGCATTTTGGTATCCTTACATTACTCAAACGGCAACTTTCTTACATAATATCACTTTCTAAAGTTTTGTCGAGTAAATTCTGCGTAAATTTCGCAAATTTTTCACATTAGTTTTCGGTAGGCAAACCTGCTTTTTTCCAAGCGTCGATGCCACCCGTTAAATTACGGATGTTGGTGTAGCCTACACGCTGCAACATACTGGCGACGATTTGCGACCGTAGACCACCGCCACAGTGGACAATGACCTGCTGGCTAGGCGGGACGAGTTCCAGTTTCTTGAAGAGTGATCCCATCGGCAGTGAAATGGCGTGGGGAATATGCCCTTCGCGATATTCATCCGGGTTACGTACATCAATAAGGGTGGCTTTTCCCGTTTGCACGAGAGCCGATGCCTGTGCGATGCTCACGCCGCGAATGATGCCGTTATAATCCGCCACGACTTCGGGGGTAAAGTAACCGGGTACATCATCGACACCGATGGCGTAGAGCATGGTCATGATATGGGTGAGTTCGGCTTCGTCACAAACGATATAGGTGGGCAGATCATAATCCACATACCAACCGATATGGGTGTTAAAGCGATCACTGCTGAGGGGCACATTGATGGTGCCGGGGATATGACGGGCAGCGAACTGCTCAACTGAACCGGTATCGAACACGAGGAACATTTGCAGAATTTTATCGAGTGCTTCGCGATTATGGATGTGCATCGGTTCAGGCAAATCGGCTATGAGCGGCGCACCGGCCTTATTCAACTGCTTGATATGGGCAAAGTAGCGCGGCGTTTCCGGTTGGTCGGTCAGCAACCATGAGACAAAAGCAGCCTCATCGGTCAATTGGAAGGCGGGATTAACCAGCTTTTCATAGCCGAGTGTGCTGGTGGGCAACGAACCTAAGCCTTTGCCACAAGCGCTGCCTGCCCCATGCCCCGGCCACACTTGCAGATAATCCGGCATGGCTTTCAGCCGTTGGACATTAGCAAATTGGGCGCGTGCATTTGGCTCTTTAGTATCCACATCACCAACAATTTCTTCTAACAAATCAGGCCGTCCGACGGTGCCGACAAACAGGCAGTCGCCGGTGAATAATCCCAACGGTTTATCCGCAGTTTTGGTATCAGTAATCTGGTATATCAAATGTTCAGGCGAATGACCGGGGGTGTGAATGGCTTCGAGGCGGACGTTGCCAACCATCCACGAGTCGCCATCATGCAGGAGAATAGTAGAAGGATTGGCAATGGCATACTGCCAATCGCTGCCACCCATCGCGCTCAAATAAAGGACAGCGCCAGTGGCTTCGGCCAATTCGCACGATCCACTGACGAAATCGGCGTGGATGTGGGTTTCGGCGATATGGGTAATGCGCAGACCTTCGTCACGCGCGGCTTGCAAATAGGGATTAATGTCGCGGGCGGGATCAATAACAAGCGCCTCACCTGTTTCCGAACAGCCTACCATATATGAGGCTTGTGCCAGCATTTTGTCGTAAAAATATTTGAGCAGCATGTCATCTGTCTCCAGTTATCAACCAACCCTTTATAAGCGCATTTTGCAGCATAAAGGCCGGACAATTTCGCCACGTTATTTTCATTGTAATAGCGAAGTGACAACTGAAAACTTGAGTTATCGATCCAACGGCAGACGGCGCATCATCCAACCGTGCGTGCCTTCTTCCAAATTGTAAACTTCAGGAAATCCAATACCGAGTAGATATTGGGACACCATCATACTGCGCTGCCCATGAGCGCAAACCACGACCACCGGTTTATCCAATGGGATCTCGCCGTAGCGCTCTGGAATACTGTTCATGGGGATATGAACGGCACCGGGAACATGACCGCGTACCCATTCTTCGGGTTCACGCACATCGACCAAAGTATGGTCATCGGTTTTGAAATTCTCGCGATAGGTTTCGATGCCAATGCTGCGGAAATGACCTTCGGTTGGTGATGATTCGCTGCTCAAGATAAAATCTCCACTCGGTGGTTCCTTTGCTTTGGGTTGAAACCAACTCCGTCATTAGGCTGAGGAAAAGATCAATTCTCCGCCTGATGAAAGCAAATCCAGCCTGAATTACGATATGTGCAATTGATTATAGCAGCACTTAACAGCGAATTTGAGCAGAAACTGAACAGCAATTGAACTGTTGCTAATGGCATAATTATCTTATGCTTTAACTATCGAGCGCAGAAATAGTACCAAGAAAGTAATACGAACCCCCACCCCAGCCCTCCCCCGCAAGCGATGGAGGGAGCAAATCAATACAGAGCATTTTCAGAGCAGTATCGAAGGAAGAATATGATGTGTGTCATTCAGAAGAATATCATCATCAATGCGCCAGCGACCGATGTATGGGCGGTGCTGGGTGAACCGGCACAATGGGGGAAGCTCAATCCCAATGTGAGCCATTATAAGTACACCATGTGTGACGATGGTGGTTATGAGGGCGAATGGGATTATGCACTGGACAAGCTCAAGCTGCACAGCAAAATCCGCACCAATGTGTATGAACCGGGGCGACGTTTGGTGGTCGAAAGCTGCGGCCAGATGAAATCCAAGTGGATATGGTGGTTGGAGACGGATGGTGAGTGGACACATCTGGCGCTAACGGTGGAATATTCGGCTAAGTGGTCAGGTGTGGGTGCAGTACTGCATGAGATGGTGCTGGAATATCTGCACGGCGAGGCACTGAATATCTATCTGGGAAACATCAAGCGCAAGGTGGAGAAGAGTCACGCGCATTAGAAATCCCTGCCTTAAATCTGCCTTTAAATCAGGAAAGTCGGGAGGGATTAATCCCTCCCCTACGAAAGACAATGTTTTGTTGGTCTATCAAGAAGGCCACAACATTCAACTTGTAAAACCCTTTTTCTTCAAAATGTCGTCGATGCGGGCGCGGTGGGCGGTTTCCCAAGCGTCCAAGGTTTCGGCGGCATCTTTAGCAGCGCGGGCTTGGGCCGCTTTTAGCACACGTTCAACATCCGCTACCGGTACGACCACGATTCCTTCTTCATCAGCGACGACGACATCACCGGGTGAGACCAAAACACCACCACAATGTACCGGTTGGTTCAAGGCTTCCAGCAGATCTTTGCCACCGGGGATCGGACTGACTCCGCGTGCGAAAACCGGAAAGCGATTATCGCGTACTTCGGCTAAATCACGAATAACGCCATCGACCACGAAGGCGGCAATCCCATTTCTCTGCGCCACCGCACATACATTGCCACCGGCTACGGCGTAATCCATATCACCAGCCTCGACCACGATGATCGAACCGGCTGGAGCGCGATAGATGGCGGCATGGAGCATCAGATTATCACCGGGGGCACAACGCAGCGGATAGGCAGGGCCAGCGATGCGGGGTATGCCTGTCCATAAAGGGCGAATGCCGATGTTCATGACACGATCACGGGTGAGAACATCGGATAAGGTAGTGGGTGAAAGGGCTTGAAAGGCGGCGTAATCGGTCATATAACCTCGAATCGGTTAGTGGATGTGGTGGTCACTATACCGCGCTGGTTTGTGGCGGGCAAACCCACGAAATCCAAATCGCCATTACAATTGAAATTGATATGAAAAAATAGGCCAATATACACATGTGGCTGCCCGATCTCAGTGGTATGCTGTTCATAATTCTTTATTAAATAGGACGACAAGCATGAATAATCGTAACGGATTAATCGCAGTGGGGGTTGTGGCGGTATTGGCCGTTCTGTTCGCCGTGATCCAATCGAGCAGTTTATCGCAGACTCAAACGCAATTATCAGCGGTGCAAACTACCGCAACCGCGCAGCAGGTGGCAATGGCAGGTCAAGGGACGGCGGCTGTTGCGACGCTGGAGGCAGCCGGTACCTCGGCAGCCGATGCCCATCAGAAAGCGATTGTGGATGCTGCCAACCAAGCCGCAACGGCACAGGCTACGGCTGTAA
>JACDGI010001013.1 GCA_013821665.1 Anaerolineae bacterium | reverse complement strand
ATGCACATGCCCGTGCAGCATATAACGCGGGTGATACCAGTCCATAAACTTGAGCAGCGCCCCAAAACCGCGATGTGGCATATCATCTGCATCATGGATGCCCCGCGCCGGTGAATGCGTCACCAGCACATCGACTCCAAAACCAAACTTCATCCGGCGATAGCGTAACCGCAGCCCTGCCCCCAAAACCATCCGTGACATTTCACTCTCACTATATTGAATCGGGCTGTTGTTATAGCGGATCGACCCTTCCAGTCCATAAAACGATAAACCACCGTACTCGATCAATCGTCCCTGTAAATCTTCGCCCCCCGGTGGTGCATCTTTATAGGCTTCATCATGGTTGCCGCGTACATAAAACAGCGGAACATTTAAAACTGAAGTGATAAATTCCAAATACACTGAAGGCATATCACCGCAGCTTATCAATAATTCAACATCTGAATATTGTCGTCGCAGATTGACCGCACTTTCCATTTGCGGCATGACCGTATCACTCACACATAAAATCTTCACACGGATACCTAAAAAAGATATTTGAACTATTGTTTCCCGGTGGGTATCAAATCTTCCACTTTCATCGACTCATCACCCGTCCAACGCATCGCTGTACCATCGCCACCATGTCGCAGCATCGTAATTTGCGCCATGATACTAATCGCTATTTCTTGAGGTGTCTCGGCATTTAATTCTAAACCAATCGGCGCGTAGATGCGTTTGAAGTCCGCGTCCTTCAACCCACGTTCTTCTCGCAGCGCTTTCATCGTCAACGCCCAACGGCGGCGGCTGCCAATCAGCCCGATATATGCCGCATTCGTTGCCAGCAGCGCCGGAACAAGGTCAATATCAACCGGTAAGCCACGTGTCACGGCGGCGATATAAGTCTGCGTGTTAATCGTCACTTGCTCGGTGATTTGGCTTGGCTTGCACACCACGTAACCCGCTAAACCTTTGACATATTCCGGATTGCAATATGCGTGGCGATCATCCGAGAGAATCACCCGCCAGCCTGACCATAAACCCAATTCCGCCAGCGCCTTACCGACGTGTCCGCCACCAATCACAAACAATGTCGGCGCAGCACCCACCGGCTCAATAAAGACTTGCACCGTTCCACCGCATATACCCGGATCGCCGTTTGCCAGATCATTGAGCGTATAACTCGGCATCCGCGTCTTGCCGTCTTGGATGGCGACCAGCGCCTCTTTGACCACTAGCGCTTCCATCGCGCCGCCGCCCACCGTGCCCACAATCAAACCGTTCTGCCGTACCAGCATCTTGCTCCCCGTGTGGCGCGGCACACTGCCCGTCACACTGACAACGGTTGCCAGCGCTACTAATTCGCCCTGCTCTTTGGCAGCTAACGCGGCCTCAAAAACGGCACGGTCTTCGCTCATCCTTTGATCTCAACCTCACCAATAAACAAACGTCCTTGCTCGTCTCCGTTTGCCGGTTGCAAGCGTTCCAAACTCACCGGATCATACATCCCAATCGCTACCTGATACGTTCCCGACGGTATTTTCGCTAAGTCTACCGTAATTGTGTCGCGAAGCACACCCGGCAGCCAATTTCCCGGCGGCAGCGTCCCGTTCCCCGGTCTATTATCCAATTGTGCGACAGGCGGCTGGTTTTTATCAGCATAAAGATGCACAAAAACCTTATAATCGCCCTTGGCACTCCCATCTGTATACCATTCAAATTTGACCGCTAACTTCGCCTTATCCGCTTGATAATCCAACTTGGCCGAACCGAGTTGTATCGCACCGTTTTGAAACTCGGTCAATGGTGTGGTGAATTTATTCTGGACGGAAGTGTCATAATACCCATATGTAATGTGGTTATACGGCATGTAGTAACCGTTTGGAACATGAGGGACAATACGGATCCGTGTCGGCATGGGTGCAACACTCATAAATTCTGCTGGGATAAGCGTTGCAACCTCTAGCCAATGTCCCGGAATCGCAGGAATCCAGCATGTGCCAACAAAATGATCATTGGCATAAACATCAAATGTACCGGCATCTGCCGGATGTAATCGAGTAATAAGTAATCGTCTGCCGTCGTGACCTTCTACAACACCGTTTATATTAAATGACTCTTC
>JACDGI010000250.1 GCA_013821665.1 Anaerolineae bacterium | reverse complement strand
ATGTATCATCGACCAACTTATGCACAGATTTGATCAATTGAAATTTGGGCATCGTGTTTGAGTGAGTTGATTCATCCTGGAAATAAGATCCACCTAATGGAACTTGTTAATACCATTCAACGTTTATAAAGTGAATGGATAAGCTTATCCACTGGAGGACACGCAATGCGCCGTTTATCGATTGTCAGCTTGCTCCTAACCGTCACTGCCTTGCTGGTGAGGAGTCCCGCCCACGCCGCTGGTTGGACAGCCAAAGCCACCAAGCTTGATCTACTTGCGGGACCTGGCCGTACGGCCGCTTTTATCGCGCCGGATGGCAGTCGCTTTGCTTATATCAAGGGGCAAGACCTGTGTATCTATTCAATTGCAGGTGAAAAAGGTGAGTGTGTTACCTTGGATGATGATGTGCATATGGATCTGGAAACCGTGCGCTGGTCGCCGGATAGTACTAAACTGGCCTTCTCAGAAAACTTCCTTCAATTATTGCGCGATTCGGATATTTGGCTCTATGACACCGAGACCAATACGCTCAAAGATATAACTCCGGCAGCCAATCGCCAAATGAAATTAATGAGCGATCCTGACCCAAATGTCATCTACACCGTCGATCTGCTTCCACAGTGGTCATCTGACAGCCAATCAATCATTTTCATTCGCTACGTTTTTAATCAGCTTAAAGATGCTCATGCCGTATTCCATAAGGTGCATGTTAAGGACAGCACCATTGAAGAGATCGCCTCGGCTGATACGCATTTTGCGCTTTCCACTTATGGTTTGGCGCTGTCGCCGGATGACACCACAATCGCCTATAACCTCGACACACGGGGCAGTGAAAAAGATGGTACATGGTTTCTGGATGTCGCCCAGCAAAAAGCCAAATTTGCTGCTGCTCCCGTCCAGCAAACTGCCCCCTGGTCGTACCAATTTTCGCCCGATGGCAAGCTGCTGTTAGTGGTCGGTGTGGATTTAACCGGGCCGGTTGGGCCGGCTAAACCGGAAGCCAGCCCCATCTATACCCTTCCCGTTTCAGGAGGCCGCCAGCAAGACTTGAATATCGATACCTATGTCTACGCCGCCGGATGGGGACCTAAAGGCTCACAATTGGCTTACACCACTTTTGATCCCGCCAACACAGATAAAGAAGGGTTGTATATTAGCAGCGCCCCCGGCCAATCGGGTGAACTGGTCTTACCTGGACGTTTTATGTCTCCCACGCCTATGAACCGCACACCGATATTCTGGGCGGCGAATGACACGCTACTGCTCAGTCAAGGTTCGGACTTCAAATTGACCGTTGTTCAGCTCAGCCAATCCTAGATATTCTTTTCAGGAGGGAGACGTTTTTCTCCCGTTTTCCTGCTCTTAGTTATGGCCGTCCGTCATCGCTTTGTTTCACGAAATGAAAGGATCAGAATGTTGAAACGTACACTCATGATTGTTTCGTAAATCGAATTGATCTGCCCCCAATGACTAGACCAGTGGGCTATCGAGCCATGGCAATCCATCTATGGGATCCCTTATAACAGGCGGCTAGTTACCTGTAATTAGGGCAATGAAATCGGGCACCTCAAAAAGGCAGTAAATAAGTTGTGAATCGGTTAAAGGTGGGTGGTTTCACTTCATTATGTACATTGACGGATTTAGAAAATCAGCCGCCAAAAGGTTGGTTGTATTATGCCTATCATGGAAGAATGTAGGTATGCCTAACAAGGAGAAACATGATGCGACTCAAACGACTACTGATTTTGGCTTTATGCCTCCTGATTTCAGGAGTGTTTCAGCAGATAACTTTTGCCCAGGAAGCACCGCCAGCACGGACGATCCCTATCACGAGCAAGGGCTTTGGTGCGAAACTGTCACCGGATGGGAAAACACTGATCACTTTTGAGAATACCGTTCTGCTCGATTTAAAGGAAATGGATCCGACGCTGCTGCCGATGCGGGTGATCGATATGAGCACCGGCAAAGAACGTGGACAGTTGAGCGGCTTCAGTGATTTTACAGCCGATGTAGCCTTCACACGTAATGGCAGTCGCTTAATTTCGGTGCAAATGAACGGTGATGTTTATATTTGGGATATGGTCTCCTTAAAGGTGATGAAAACCTTCCAAACGCCGCTGCTGGGTAATTTGCAGATCAAGCTATTTCCGGATAACCGAAGAATTTTGGCGCTGCTGGGTGGAATTCCCCAGCGGTTGTTGGTGATTGATACTGAAACGGGCGGGATCACCCAGTCGTTCGGAAAACATTTCGAGTCGTACCTGGAGTTTCAGGCTAACTATACCCAATTTCCGGGAGTGGGTGACATTCAATTCGCCAGTTTTGCATTATCACCTGATGGGAAGATCCTGGCGACAACGACGGCAAATGATGAGGTGATGTTGACGACTCTGGCAGACGGCCAATCGCAGTTGATCCGCCAAAAGTCTGAACAATATGCTCTCTTCAACATCCGGCAACTGGCTTTCACTCCCGATGGAAAATCGTTAGTTTATTACGATTTAGCGGACTCAAAGACCCATATTTGGGATATTGCCGCGAAGTCCGAGAATGCGGCGCTGGATATCGGTTCGGACACGTTTGCTTTATCACCAGATAGTACGAGGATCGCATGGGTGACGCGCGAAAAGGACAAGCCGAATACGCTTTCGATTGCGCCGCTGGATGCACCGGACAAGGCAAAGGTGCTATTAACCTTGCCGGATGGATTACAGGTTGCACCACGCATCACATGGGTCACTTTTACACCGAATGGCAAGCAAGTTGTGGTAGGTGGTTTTCGGGCATCGGACGAAACCGACAATCAAATTGATGTGGTGGATGTGCCTTCATAGTCAGTCGTAAAGAAACTGCTGAGAAGGAGACTGGGTAGTTCGCAGTTTCAATCACCGAACTGCTCACTCATTTCGCTAGTGCAAATTGATGTGTCCATAAAGGTCTCTATAGCTCTTGAGAATACTTCTTTTCGAGAACTAATAGGTGACGATAATCCTTATTTTAGTCACCTATTTTACGGGCAAAATTCGATGCTTTTTGAGGTAGATTTCTGTACTGAGAAGAGTTATTTGTACGATCTATTTGAGGACATGAAAGTATCGATTTTCTGATCGCACACTGTAATTATATGTTTGGTATTGCGCCCACGACTGCATTGTAAAGATCTTTTTGTCCATTTGTCCTATGGTTGTATAGGTAATTCGGCTCATTTTCAATAAAATTTGAAGTCTTTATTCAATTTAAGAAATGTGAAACTACACTGAGTATAACGAAATATTAAATTTTCCCAGCACTGGGGTAACTTAAAATTCAGGCTAGTTTAGATGTTGAAGACTATTATTTTAAGTGAGGTTGAGACTTATAAGATCGCTGGGCCAATAATGGAAGTGCAGTCAAGCAGAACAACTCATAACAAGCGGCAGCGAGTCATACTTCACATCCTGAGCGAGTATATGAAACCGCGTCAAGGATGTGGAGAAGCAGATCAAACTTATACTAAGATCATAGGAATCTCTTATGACGAGGTGATTCAAAGCCTCATTCTTCATGCCTATCTCAAGACACATCGCCCAATCAAGCTACGAATTGTTCATCCTTTTACTCGCTTGCTCCCTCATAAAAAACCTATTTTCTGGTATGTCGTGACTGAAAAAGGCAAGGAGGCCGTTCGACTTTATCAAGCTGATCTGGATAAAGAGAAGAAAAACACACAAGCCGCCCTAGATCAGTGTCTATTGCAACAGGAAATCCCCAAAGCTGTCAAAATTATTACGAAATACAATGCGCTACAAGTAGTCCCAATTCCACAACTCTGGCATGATTTAGATCAGCCAACCGACGCAGCGATTCGGGCCACTGAAATCTTGCTTACAGACAAACTTCCTCTTTCTAGTATAGCCCGTGCTCATCCTGAAAAACTAAGCACTTTGCGATTGCAAGCAGCTGAATTTGCGCTGTCAGGCGTGTCACTCTTTGATCGTCTTGGCCCTGAGCAATTACATCCTCGTGGCAACTCGTGGTTGATAAATACCTTATATTCATATGCTGTCAAAAAGGCATCCAAGCCCATAAGTGTATCTGCCATTGTTGATAAACATCTGAATGGAACAATCAGCACTAGGAAGACTACCCTTCCAGCAGCTACGGAGAAAAAATTTCAAGAGCATGTTCCAGTCTCACCTGAAAAACAGAATATCACCACACAGATAGTAACAGACCCATCCAATCTACCGCACGTTAGGGTTCCAATCCGCTTCAAGATAACTATTCCTTTCATATTGCTGGCCCTAGTCTTGGCAGTTGCAGGAGCATATGTGGTGAGCCAGATTGTGTTTGAATCGTTGGATGACCGTTTTACTAATCAATTAATCGAAGTCGGAAAACTCGCTTCGGACCATATGGTGCAGGAAGAACAAGAACGCCTAAAAACTTTACGCCTCTTAGCAAATATGGATGGGATAGCCGAGGCGCTGGTTCTAAAAGATGCAGAACGGTTGCGGACACTGGCTTTACCGGTTGCCGTTAATGCACATGAAGAAGCAATCGAATTCCTTAATATCGCTGGACAGAGTGTTTTGTCTCTACGGCATGGACAGGGAGAAGACGTTGAGCAATACAGTTCTACCCTAGGTGATACGATTTTTCTTAAATCGCAATTTGTTCAACAGGTACTAGTTCATCAGGCTGATGAATCCGGTGATAAATATGGTGGGGTAATTGCTGCGCCCTGGGGCAATTTCTTTTATGTCTCCGGTCCTATTTTTGATGGGAATAACCAACTGGTTGGCGCGATTCTGGTTGGCAAATCCCTTGACACTCTGGTGAAGGAATTTCGCCAAGACACTTTAGCTCATACCACCGTTTATGATAGCAATGGTCTGCCGCTTGCCTCGTCCTTGGTAGAGAGTGAAGATCATAACATTTTAACGCCGCAGCAGGTCAGTAATATCCTTGCACGGCAGGATAGCAGCACACTACGCAACGTTACTGTAGGTAGTGTCCATTACAGTGAGATATTAGGACCTTGGGAGATTCGGAGTGGAAGTCAATTGGGGGTGATTGGAGCAGCGCTGCCGCAAAGTTTTCTAGTTCAAGCCAGCAGCATTACCCGTTTTCAAATTATTGTTATCTTGGCTATAGGCCTCCTATTGGTTATCGGAGCTGGCATCTATATATCAAGGCGTATTACGCAACCATTATTGCAGATTGTCCAAGCTTCTGGCAACGTTGCCAGAGGCGATCTCGATGTACGGGTAAGCGCGACAGGTAATGACGAAGTTGCCATCCTTGCATTTGCTTTCAACCAGATGGTTGCTGGTCTACGCCAAGCTACCGAGCGCAGGTTAAGAGAAATAGAACTTCTCAATGATTTAGAGCGTGAGAAAGAACTGCGTGAGCTGAAATCGCGGTTTGTATCAATGGTCTCGCATGAATTTCGTACACCTTTGACCACCATCTTATCTTCCAGTGAATTCGTCCGGAATTATGGACTAGATGCATCTGTAGAAAAAAGAGAAAAACATTTCGATCGCATTCAAGGCGCAGTCAACAATATGAAATCGCTAATCGACGATGTATTGTTCATTGGCAAGACTGAGTCGGGTCGATTGGAATTTAATCCGATAAGCATGGACATACAAGCCTTCTGTCGTGACCTCGTTGACGAAATGCAAGCCAACGCCTCTGCAACACATAAAATCATTTTTTCTTGCGAGAAGTCAGTCCAATTAGCATCTATTGATGAAAGATTGATGCGGCTGGCACTTACCAATTTATTGTCCAACGCAATCAAATATTCACCGAACGGCGGCAATGTTCAGCTTAAGCTGCATGGTGGTTCTTCAAACCTTGTGTTCGAGATCATTGATAAGGGACTGGGTATACCCGAAAAAGACCAACCCCGCCTATTTGAAACTTTTCATCGCGCTACCAATGTCAGTAATATTTCGGGTACAGGATTAGGTCTTTACGTGACGAAAATGGCGGTTGAACTCCATAGCGGGGTGATTAGTTTTGTCAGTCAAGAAAGCGTCGGGACGACCTTCACGATTAATATTCCTCTAAAACAGGAAAGGAACCAATAGGTGGCAACCATTTTGGTTATTGAGGACGAAGCGCCAATTCTTGACAATATTAGCGACACCCTTCAGGCTGAAAAGTATGACATCTATACTGCTGAAAATGGGGAAATCGGTCTTAATTTAGCCAAGAAACATGTGCCTGATCTTATAATCTGTGACGTGATGATGCCGGTTATGGATGGTCATGAGGTCTTACGACAGCTCCGATGTGATCCAAAAACGTCGACTATCCCTTTTATTTTTCTCACTGCAAAAGCCGAACGGAATGATGTGCGTAAAGGCATGGATCTCGGTGCTGATGATTATGTGAGTAAACCGTTTACGCAACGAGAGTTACTGAGTGCGGTCGGCACCCGGCTCAAACGACAAACGGATCTAGAACAAAAATATGAAGTCTCTCTAAATGAGTTACGCAAAAACATCATTTACGCACTTCCCCATGAACTGCGCACGCCGCTCGTAAGCATTCTGGGCTTTGCCGAAATAATAAAGATGGATGCTCAAACGGCTGAACAGGAAAACACACGTCAAATGGCCGATCATATTTTACTCTCTGGGAAGCGTTTGCACCGGCTTATTGAGAATTACCTGGTATATGCACAGATCCAGTTGATGTCGGCTGATCCAAGCCAACTTAAGGCACTGCGGAACCACAGCATTACGGACCCAATGACCATTGCAATGACCCTTGCCAAGGAAAAAGCTAAAGAATATAAGCGTCAAGGCGACTTGACGCTGGAGCTATATTACGGCCCTGTATTTCGTATTTCACAAGCGGATTTCTCAAAAATAATTGAAGAACTTCTCGATAATGCATTTAAGTTTTCAGAAACGGGTACCAAAGTTTTGCTTCGATCAACACAGGAAGGAGAAAATTTCGCATTGCATATTCGGGATTACGGTCGTGGTATGAGTGGTGAACAAATAAAGAATCTTGGCACCTATATGCAGTTTGAGCGCACCTTATATGAGCAGCAGGGATTAGGAATGGGCTTTACTATTGCTAAACGGCTTGTTGATTTACATGGCGGGCGTATGAAAGTAAAAAGCGATCCACAACATGGAACGCTGGTTCAGGTAAGTTTCCCTTTATAAATTAACGATTGAAATGAATTGAATCGGAATGACAAAACGTATCGTGCTGATTGTCGATGACGACCCCATGTTTTTTTTACTGATGGAACGGGTTTTCCGGTCACTTGATGTACAGATTGCGAGTGCTACAACGGTTGAGGATGGCTTGCGCCTTGCGCGAGAATTGAGACCTGTGCTGATCATTATGGATGTGTATTTACCCGGTGGCGACGGATGGACGACAGCACTGTGTATCAAAAACGAGTCTGAGTCTGTTCATATTATAGTCGTGAGCGCAGGCGGCATAATGGTTGATAAAGCCAAAATCGCTGAATTTAAATGCAGTGGATTTTTCAAAAAACCGTTTGGTATCACCGAGTTTATAGCTTTTGTGAAACCACTGCTCGAATAAACTTCGCTGAAGGGAATGACTTGCTTTATCTTCCACGCTACAGGCAAGATGACCAAAAACATGATCGCCGTTGGGGACTCATTCTGTTCTTCATGTCTCTATGTGGCATGGTCTGCCTGTGTTCAACCGCATTTCTAACGGGTGTGGCTCCGGATGGAATACGTTCCCTTCCGATAGCGCTTCATTCGACACTCAGCGCGGATTATCAAGCAGACCCCCACTCCGGGTATATTGCTGGCATCCAATTCAATGCGATTGTGGACACCATCCGCGATGGAGACCCGATGCCAATTAATGTTACGGCGAGAATAGCGACCCTTGTAATCCAGATGCAAACGTCTGTTCCCTCAATTACGGCAGTGTTTACTGACAGTTTGCAAACGGCCTCTACCACGGTGTCACCAACTATTCTTTCGCCTACCTTTACTACCGCTACAGAAGCTGTGGTCAGAGCCACAACGATTGTCACTATATCTATTGTGACTTCCACCCCCACGGCCAGCGTAACGCCAACGGCTACCGTGACACCTACCGCTACTGTCACGCCAACTGCGAGCGCATCACCCACTAGGGTCTGGATTGCTAGCCCAATTCCAACAAGTACATCAACCAGCACTGAAACACCCACTGCAACCGTGACACCCACCGCTACCGGCACGCCGACTGCAACCAGGACACTAACTCCAACCACTGTGCCCTTGGCTACTGTGTCGTCAACTGGATTACCACTCCCTAGCCCAAGTCCGACGACTACGCCCACGCGCACTCAAACACCCACTGCAACCAGGACACCAACATCAACAGCTACCCCTACGGCAACAGCTACTGCGACACCCAGCGCTACCATTACTTCAACAGTGACCTCAACAAGTACGACTACGCCTACACGCACTCAAACACCGACAGCGACACTGACTCCGACGGCAACTGATACAGCGACTCCAACCAGTACTACAATACCGACCGCTTCGGCGACTTCAACACTGATGCCGTCTGCGAGATCCACGTCAACCGCTACGGCCACTTTGACAGTGACGGCCACGACAGGACCGACACCCACAAACACACCGACTAGCACTTTGACCTCAACAGCTACAACTACTTTAACTAGTACAGGGACACCGACCCTTACGGCGACCCTGACAAGCAGTTCAACAGCCAGTGCTACGCCGACGAACACGGCGACCGACACGCCAACAGCAACACCGACATCACCTATGCTTGCGGGTCAGCTTTATTTACACAATAATCCCAGCCCTCCATCGGGCGATACAACTTCGCAAACGACACTACCTTTTAATCTGACAGCGCCTACAGGTGGCACACTATTCAATTATGATACCGATCGAGATGCCTTTCCCGGCCTTGTGATACAGAAAGGCGGCTCAGGCTTTGGTGAGACGAACCCATCGAAGTATCAAAAATGGGTATCATCTCCCTTCCACCCATCCACAAATATTTCTGGTGCGCCACAATTAGTATTTTGGAGTGCCATCAAAGATTTCACGGTGGGTAAGGGCGGTGATGTCGCCGCCTACTTGGTGGCAACTAATGGTTCGTCAATTCACTGGTCCGTTTCGGGGACTTTACAGAATTCGGATTGGCAGGGTGGTTCTGGAACTTGGGTACAAAGGACATTGACATTTGCGATGCCAAGTCCATCGAATATTCCCTCAAACTATTGGTTGGAGTTGGTCATAGTTGTTCAAAATATTTCGGATGACGATATGTGGTTCGCCTATGATACAGCAACGTATCCGACTTATATCGTATGGCCTTGATTAATCAAATAACTTTATTGAAGCTGGTTAATAAACAGGACACACAGGGCACTCTCAATCGTCCAGATCTAATGACCTGTACTTGCAAAAATAATACTCTTCGCGATAAAAAGGGTTGTCGCCATATATTTCTCAAACAACTACAGCCAGTACATTCCATCAAGAAATAAGTCTTGATAACCCCGCTTTACATCACTTATTCATTCTTGAAAACACTGATTCACATGAGCTATTTTCCCAGCAAAATCAGGCTTTTTAGGCTTCAATCGCGACAAAGAATCATCTCAATTGCTGCGGATGATGTCAATAATCATCCAAGGCAGCACTCGTGTCTCAAAGGGTATAGATGAGATAAAAAGGTCCTTTGGAAAACAAAGCAGATTAACCCCTTAAAATAGCTGACCATCCCAAAGATATTTAACTGTTCGTCTTGTGAGTTTTGAAAGAGATTAATAATCGTTTTTTTTGCAAATTTGACGAGTGAAGGCGAACCGATTAAAGTATTAGTCAGTATCTATCAGAATGAAGATGAGAGTCATAGCAGAACAAGATGTTATGGGTTAATTTTCTTTACTAGGGGTGTTGATAATAAAACAGCGAAAAGCATCGGTAGAGTGGTTCAGGGAACGTCTCTTCTGTGAAGCAAACACATGAAATAATAGCAAAATCGGGTGTTTAAGGT
>JACDGI010001012.1 GCA_013821665.1 Anaerolineae bacterium | reverse complement strand
GGACGACGAACATAATCGAGGGCGCCAGAGATGGAGTTTTGGGCCAATGGTGTCCAGCCATCCGGCAGGGTCAGCACGTTGGCGAAGAGTGCCCAGTCCACTGTACGCACGCGGTATTCAATCTTGATCTGGGTTAGGGATTTGAGGTTAACGGCCGAATCATACAATCCGGTCGGGGTCTGGACATGAATGTGGTAGTGGGGCCATTGGCCACCACTTGGATTCTGCAGGTCGAAGCTATCCACAGAGCCCGCAACGACTCCATAAGGTGTTTCTAGTGGCATATGATTACCTGTTATTAGTTATCAACTGTGTTCTTTAATGGACGGCTCATGATCAAAACGTGTGAAGTGGCCTAACACTCTGTTCAGTGGGTTTGGCGAATGCGGAGCCGATTAGGCCAATCCAAAAAATTAAAGATACGCGAGATATGATGGTAAACTGATCTCCGAAAGGAGATGAGCATGGAAATCACGGAAGCGATAGGCAAGCTACTGAACGAGACGAAAGCAAATCTAAGCGGTTATCAACGCAGGCACTTCATGGCTGAAACAGTCAAAACGATCTGCGAGGGTAGTCCGACCAAAGCAGAACGAGAACTGGGTTGGAATCGGTCGACTCTGCAAAGAGCCTTGGCAGAATTAGAAGGCGGGTTCTGTTATGTCGATCAAGGTCACCGACGTGGGCGCAAAAAAGCAGAAAGCCATTTACCCAAGTTGCTGGATGACATTACCGAAATCGCTGAACAATGCAGCCAAACCGATCCGACCTTTCGGACAACCCAGTTATATACTCGTCTAACGGCAACCGAAGTGCGGAGCCAACTCATGCAGCAGAAAGCGTACACGGATGAAGAACTGCCCTGTGTCGAAACGATCCGCTTGAAGCTCAATCAGTTAGGCTATAAGCCAACGCGGGTAAAAAAAGTCAACCTGTGAAAAAGCTTTCCGAGACCGATGCGATCTTTGAAACGATCAACCAGATCAATCAGGCGGCCGATGACGACGAGACGATGCTGCGCATTTCCTGTGATGCCAAAGCGACGATTTTGCTGGAACGCTTCTCGAGGGGAGGACTCAATCGGGTGATGGTCAAAGGCCTCGATCATGATTTTCAGGATAAGGATAGCGCAAAAGTCACACCGTTTGGCATTTACCTGCCTGTCACCAAGGAACTTTTTCTCTATTTTACGCAGTCGAAAGTCACCAGTGATTTCATGGTCGATTGTCTGATTGATTGCTGGACGCAACTTAGAACCCAGTTTCCCCACGTGAAGACGTTGGTCATCAATCAGGATAATGGCCCTGAAAATCAGAGCCGGCGCACACAATTCATGTATCGTCTCACGCAATTTGTTGATCGTTACCGCTTAACCATTCAACTGGCTTATTATCCGCCTTATCATAGTAAATACAACGCAATTGAACGAGTTTGGGGGCATCTTGAGCAACACTGGAATGGGTCCCTGCTTGATGCGCTCGATACCGTTCTCAATTTCGCTCGTTCGTTTCGCTTCAATCAAAAGTCGCCTTGGGTTCGTCTCGCTTCCAAGCTTTATGCGGCGGGCGCTAAACTTGCCCCTCAAGCGATGGCGCTTTTGGAGCTACGCTTTCAACGTTTAGCTGGTTTAGAAAAATGGTTCGTCCGTATTCCTCCCCTCAATTAGCTTGTTCGCGTATAACTATTTTTTTGGATTAGCCTTAGAGACACTTTTTAGTTATACGGCATTGGTTTTGGCGATTCTCATCAGGAATAATCAGCCAAATAGGTATTGCTAATCGGTGTTAGCACGAGCTAATTCCACTTTCGATATCGTTAATTCATGGGTGCTACTCGTTCTAATTACTAATGAGAAGAAGGGCACTTCTCAAAAGCTATAAACGTCGCTACCGTAGTTACATTCAAAGAGATGCAACTTGCATTCAACGCCCCTTGTTTTTGTCACCGTATTCTGCTAAAGTAATCCTACGCTTTTTATTAGCATCGCCCTTCGTCCTTACTTCCCGCTGATGCTCGGCAGCGGGTATTGGGTATTGTGCCATATACCTTCCAGCGCGGTCTGCTGCCCCCGCCCAGCAATAATTACCTCTACTCCGTCATC
>JACDGI010000249.1 GCA_013821665.1 Anaerolineae bacterium | reverse complement strand
TGAGGGAGCCATCCGCTGAGTTGGCATTTTTGTCCGGCGGGAGGCTCGGCTAATGCCACCAGTGCAGCGGTTGGCTCGGCTAATGCCGCCGCTGCACTTTGTGCCATTTGTGCATGGCGGATGTGAGGGAGCAAGCCGCCGAGTGAAGAATTAAACGCAAAGACGCAATGGAGATGTCCTTTAACATAAAGTGTGTTTGATCGTATCGACCCCACCCTAAATCACATCAGCAAGTTCGCAGGCTCACTCTGCTGATAATCCGTAGTAACAGGGAGGGACTTCAAACCACATTTTGTCCCTTATAATCATCAATTATTATAGAACAAATATTCTCACCTTGTCAACGAGATTTAGTTCGAGTTTTCAAACCTGAAGTGTGATGGTATTAAGTGTTTATCCACAAGGCAGATTAGTAAGGTCTGCCCTGCCGTTGATAGAGCATATTATTCAGGTCACCGGCGGGCGGCTGCGGGAAAATCGATTTAAAGACAAAGATCAAGGCTGCCCCGATCACAAAGCCACCGATGTGGGCAAAGAAAGCCGTTCCACCCTGATCAGTACTCGGCCCAAGCGACATCACGCCATTGAAGAGTTGCAGCACAAACCAGAAGCCCAACACAATCAAAGCTGATATTTCAGTGAGCCGCGCAAAGTAACCGAAAATGATGAGCGCCCGCACTTTTACGCCGGGGAAGAAGACCAGATAACCGCCGAGTACGCCCGCGATGGCACCGCTCGCGCCGACCAAAGGTATTTGCGAGGTCGGATCAATCAAGACCTGAGCGTAACCCGCCGCGAATCCGCACACCAGATAAAACGCAAGATACAGAAGGCTGCCAAGGCGATCTTCAATATTGTCGCCGAAGATCCATAGATAAAGCATGTTTCCGCCAAGATGTGCCCAACCCGCATGGAAGAACATGCTGCGGAGAATATCAAGCAGCGTATTTGGTGCAAATAAGGCATGTGAGGCCAGCGCGGGTACAACCGATTGCGTCAGATAGACCTGATTCAACTGCTGTTCAGACAACCCAAGCTGCGTGACAAACACGATCACATTGACGGCGATGAGGGCGTAATTGACTATGGAAAAACGACGAGTCGGGTTGATGTCCTGAATGGGGAGCATGGGCAGCCTCTCAACTCTTGATAATTAGGAAATAAAAGCGCGAAAGCCGTTTGACTTTCGCGCCAGAGTATAACCAACTTAAAGCGAGATGCTAATCGATATAGATATAACGTTCTGGCGGGCCTTTAAACATCATATAGATGAAAGCAATCACTAAGCCGCCAATAAACCCACCGATATGGGCGAAGAAGCCTATACCGCCACCGATGGTATTGGCACCGAGTGACAATACGCCGTTAAACAACTGCAAGACGAACCAATACCCCAACACGATTAATGCTGAAATATCAAAGGTGCGTGGGAAAAAGCCCAAGAATATGATCATCACACGGACACGCGAACCGGGGTACAAAACCAAATAACTGCCTAATACACCTGCTATTGCGCCGCTTGCTCCAATTCCCACTATACATTGAGGAGTAGCAATCGTTTGGGCATAGGCAGCAACAAATCCCCAAAAGAGATACAGTACCAAGAAACGCTTTGATCCGAAATAGTTTTCGGCGTTGCGTCCAAATATCCAGAGGAAGCCCATGTTACCGACAAGATGTTCCCAACCACCGTGCAAGAACATGCTGCGCAGAATGTCGGCTGTCGTGTCCACTGAAATCGGATTAGCCGCTACTTTACACATGACGGCTGCATAATTCACATAGAACCCGTTAAGTTGGGCGGCGGACTGCGTCAACTGCCAGACGTAAACAATAAGATTGAGTACGATCAAGCCGTAGGTGGCATAGGCTGGTTTGCGCGTGGGTACAAGTGTATTGATGGGTAACATGGTAAGCCTTTATCGTTTTTGGCTGTCATCTCTATTTTATAATCAATTCTGATTCTCAATACGTAGCGTGAATTGATTTGGTTGCAATCTCAAAGGAGTCACGCGGATGACACAGGGCAAAATAATTTTATTAAACGGGGCGAGTAGCTCCGGTAAAAGCAGCATCGTCCACGAATTACAAGGCATTCTTGATGAACCTTATTTGGAAGCAGGTATCGATAAATTCTTGTTTATGCTACCCAATGATTATCTGATGAAAGCCCATTTGTGGCATCAGGTGATTGGTTACGAGAAGACCGATAATGGTGATCTGGTCCCAAAAGTGGGCGCTCATGGGCATCAACTGATGCGCGGGATGCACAGGGCGATAGCGGCGTTAGCTTCGGTTGGAAACAATGTGGTAGCGGATCATGTAATGCTCGACCGGTTGTGGTTGGACGATTGTATAGCGGTGTTTGAGGGGTTTGAGCTGCTGTTTGTGGGAGTTCAATGCCCGATTGAAGTTTTAGAAGCGCGTGAAAAAGATCGCGGTGACCGGACGGTAGGTCACGCGGCAGGACAAGCGAAAATCATCCACCAGAATTGTATTTATGATCTGGAAGTGGATACCTCCATGTTGAGTGCGGGGGAATGTGCCGAACAGATCAAAGGCCGTTTGTTGGTAGGTGGTTTTAAGGCGTTTGAGCGGATGCGAAGTGGATAAGATTGAGTGATGGATAGTGAATTTGACCTTGCCTACCCCACCCCAAACCCCTCCCCTAGGCATCAGGGAGGGGCTTTCAAGGCTTTTAGAGATCACCGTGTATACATTAATTAGTGAAAAATATTCTTCCACCGTTAGTGTGATGCTACGCAACAAAAAAGGGACATAACCGAAGTTATATCCCTTTTATGTTTAGTTCAGTTACTAGCGATTAGCGCTGGTCTACGGGAGTCCACTGCAAGCCCATCGGGCCGACGTAGTTGACATCGGGGCGGATGAGGCGATTATTGGCAAACTGCTCGATGATATGAGCCGACCAACCGACGACGCGAGCCATCGCGAACAAAGGTGTGAACATATCCACGTCAAGGTGGATGGTGTACAGCACGATTGCGCTGTAATAGTCCACGTTCGGGAACAGCTTGCGTTCGATAAAGTACTGGTCAGCACGGGCAGCTTCGGCCAATTTCTTGGCAATCTGGAACCACTTCTCGTTACCGGAGCTTTCGGCGAGGGCCTTGGCCTTCGACTCAAGAATGGCAGCGCGAGGATCAAGCGCCTTGTAAATGCGATGACCAATGCCCATGATGCGGCGATCACCTTCTTTAATGTTCTTCTTGAACCAAGCATCCACGTTGTTAGGATCACCGATTTCAAGGAACATGTGCATGGCTTCGGCGTTAGCACCGCCATGTGAGGGGCCCTTGAGGGTGCCGATACCACTGACGATACCGCTGTGCATATCCGAGCCGGTGGCGACGGTGACGCGGCTGGCGAAGGTGCTGGCGTTCATACCATGTTCAGCCAACAACACCAAGTAGACGTTAATGGCTTCGCTGGCGGTAGCATCGGGTTCTTCGCCTGACAGCATATAGATGAAATTCTGTGAGAGGTTGAGGTCTTTACGCGGGGCAATCGGTTCTTTGCCTTTGCGGATACGATCCCAAGCGGCACAAATCGTGGTGATTTGACCGGTGATACGGATCGCCTTGCGACGGTTGGCCTCGACGCTTTGATCTTCGCTGTCAGCATCATACATCGCCAAGGCAGAGACGGCAGTACGGAGCATTGCCATCGGATCAGCCTTAACCGGATAACTCTTCAGTTGGGCGATCATTTCCTTAGGCAGAGCGGCTTCAGTCGCAATGGTCGAACGGAGGCTTTCGAGTTCGGCTTTATTCGGCAAGCGGCCATTCCACAAGAGGAAAGCGACTTCTTCAAACAGCGCATTTTCGGCCAATTCTTCGATTGGATAGCCTTCGTAGACCAGTTTACCTTCAGCACCATTGACCAGACTCGTCTTGCTTTCGGCAACGACAATACCTTCAAGACCTTTCTTCGCAACTTCAGCCATGATTATCTCTCCTTGAGTATGGTTGTGAGTTCACATTATAAAAGCCCGATAACGGGCATTTTGAGCAGGATAGTATTTCGCATATAGCGGAATCAGAGGATCGAAAGAATAACAAACGGGTTTGCACACTTGTCGTACAACATTAAAGTTTATTTAGTATAGCACTCAGCCAAGACACGAATCAACGTCCGATTCGATTTATTCAACGAACGTTAACCCAAATTGTACAATCTTCACATCTGATATTTACGTGGATAAAACACCTGATAAACAGGCCATAACAGGTAATAATTACGGAGACTATTACGGTGTTAGAACAAAATAAACATCTCAACCAAATGGTAGAGATGGAGTTTGAGAATGGTAGATTTATGAAGCCAACGTCTTGCATTCCACCGAAAAGCGTGTTACCTTAATCGACATGAACAACAAACAAGTTTCTCCCTTCCCCAAGATGTGTCTGTCATGTATGCCTATGATGATGGGTATGTGTCGCATCATGTCTCATAATAACGGGGTGAAGTCAGGCTGAATTAAAACTCAGCACAGGTTTACGAAAACCAAGAGCTAACCCTAATCCGGTTAGCTCTTTTTGTTTATAGGCACAGTCATTAAGGATCAGTATGCAGACGATCATCAGCAGCGCAATTCAACAGCAAATCTTCACGCAGATGGAAGCCGGTTATCCGAACGAAGTTGGCGGTTTCCTGCTGGGCGTATTGACAAAGGACAGCGTGGATGTGCGTGAGATTATCCAGATTGAGAATGTGTTCGAGAAGGAAGAACAATTCCACCGCTATGCCATGACACCGAAGGATTGGATGAAGCTGGAAGATCAGGCGGACGAACGCGGGCTAACGCTGGTGGGTTATTACCACAGCCATCCCGATTCACCAGCGATTGCGTCGATTTATGACCGCGACCATGCCCTACCGCACTTCACCTACATCATTACATCGGTGGTGAATGGCAAAGCAGTTGACCAGAAAGTTTGGTATCTGCGCGACGACCGCAGCCAGTATGACGAAGATGTATTGACAGTCAACACTTAGCTGTCAGCCGTCAGCACTTTCCATTTTCTTATCTATCATGGTGATAGGTTGCTAGTAGAAAGAGCTGACTGTTGAAAACTAAAAAGTGTACAGTTTGGTTTTTCGGCAGCGTAAGCAACCCTAATTAAGCAGAGGAGCGCAAGACAATGGCAAATGTAAACGGCAAAGAACTGCACTTTAATACCCTCGCCCTGCACGCAGGCTATAACCCTGACCCGACTACCGGCGCACGGGCCGTACCGCTTTATCAAACAACATCGTACCAATTCAAGAACACCGATCACGCGGCGGCGCTGTTTGGTCTGCAAGAGTTCGGCAACATCTATACCCGTATCATGAACCCGACCACCGATGTGTTCGAACAGCGGTTAGCGGCACTCGAAGGCGGCGTGGGCGCGTTGGCAACTGCATCAGGGCAATTCGCGCAAACATTGGCGATTTTGTCACTGGCAAACAGCGGCGACGAAATTATCTCGACCAGCGCCCTGTACGGCGGCACTTATACGCTGCTGCTGCACACCCTCAAGCGACTCGGCATCACCACCCACTTCGTCGAAGGTGCCGATCCCCAGAAGATTGAAGCCCTCATCAACAACAAAACTAAATTGATTTATCTCGAAACGATTGGCAATCCCAAGCTGGAAATCCCTGACTTCGAAGCCATTAGCGCAGTTGCTCATGCACATGGTGTTCCGGTGGTGGTGGATAACACGTTCGCCACGCCTTACCTGTGGAAAGCATTTGACCACGGCGTAGACATCGTCCTACACTCGACCACCAAGTGGATCGGCGGACACGGTCTGAGCATCGGCGGCGCAATTGTGGACAGCGGTAAGTTTGACTGGAAGGGCAGCGGACGGCATGACGGTATCATTGCTCCTGAACCGGCTTATCACGGCGCGGTCATTTACGACATGATGGGGCCGTTATCATTCATCATTCGCGCCCGCGTCGTCGGTCTGCGTGATCTGGGCGGTTCACAAGCACCCTTCAACAGCTTCTTAAACATCATCGGTCTGGAAACGCTGCCCCTGCGTATGCAACGGCATGTGGATAACGCACTGGCGGTTGCCAAGTGGCTGGAACAACATCCGTCGGTTGAGTGGGTGAATTACCCCGGACTGCCCAGCCATGTCAGCTACGAACGCGCACAGACGTATTTTCCCAAGGGCGCGGGCGCGGTTCTGGGCTTCGGCATCAAGGGCGGCAAGGCAGCGGGCAAGACCTTCATCGACAATCTGAAGATTTTCTCGCATGTTGCCAACGTCGGTGATGTTCGTTCACTGGCTATCCATCCGGCGACCACAACGCACAGCCAATTGGATGGCGAAGAACAGGCAATTGCGGGCGTGACGGATGATTATATCCGTTTGGCAGTGGGCATCGAAGACATCAATGACATTCTGTGGGATCTTGACCAAGCGTTGGCGATTTCGCAGGGTGTGACCGTGAGCGCAGCGGGGTAATACCCCCTCATCCCAACCCTTCTCCCCCATAGTAATAGGGGAGAAGGGCTTAAGAGCAATTCAAGTCAGAATCGTTGGGATGTTAGTTGAAATGAATGGGAACCCCCACCCTAGCCCTCCCCCGTATACAGGGGAGGGAATAAAACAGGGCCTCGACTTGCTGATGACAGGCTAAACTTTTATCAGTGACAGATCAAATTCCCGAATGGCATCCTGAAGCATATCGGTACCTGTTATTGATGTATCAGGCGAGGTAACGACTGCAAGATCCACTGGTAGACGGTCGTTCATATCATGACCGGTGGCTTCCTGTGCCAATGAAAGTGCAGTCGCGGCACAGGCAATGGCATAACGCGGTTGGCGACCGTCCAACTTGGTATCAGTAAAGGTGTAGCTGTTATACATCCGCTGGGTTAGACGCTGGGCTTGCAACAAAGCAGCCAATTGTTGGCGCTGTTTCTCTTTCATCTTAGGCAGCTTTTCGGCGATAAAATCATCCGGTGATTGCCCTTGAAAGATAGCCGGCAGATATTCATCACGCAAGACATAAGGATCAACGCCAAAGGGTGTGATCAGATCTTCATAAACACGATCAAGATCACTGGCGGTATTATCTAAAGCACGCCGCAGGGCACCTTTCCATGTGGTGTCCTTGCCGTTCTCGATTGCGCCCATGAACCACTGGCTCAAGGCGGGTTGATCCCCCCAACTGCTGCGTTCGGCAATTTTCACAGTATGGGTAGGCTTGGTGTTCAGAAAGACTTCATCCAGTGAGGTCAGCTCATAACCTGCTTTGTCGGCTTCATGCTGTACCAGCCAATAAAGGAATTGATCTTCACCCGCAAAGTGATGCCCAAAGGTTTCCCCGGCAGTGGCTAACAATAAGGTTGAACCGATACTCTTGCGAGCAGGCGATAAGGCATTATGCGCCCAATGCCCGGCGCCACCTAGATTATGAACCTTAAAAGAAAGTTCTGTGGAAAGGGCATCGTGCCGTGCAAAAACCGCAATACTTTTGCCGTTTGGCAGTTCAACTCGATAAGGGCCAGCATCCGCACCGGGCGGCAAGCCGATCAGTTGCTTACTGGTCAACAAGGTGTAGCCAATCCCTGCGTCGGCAAGGAATTGCAGAGACTCGGTATCTACAGCCATTTCGGGCAGCCAGAAACCAAGGGGTTTACGACCAAAATGACGCTCAAAAGCCGCAATTCCCCAGATAATTTGGGTGCACTTATCGCGTTTGCGTGAGAGCGGTAAAATGACGTGGTTATGGGCAGTCGCTAAAGCATTGCCAGCGGGTGGATGAGCCGCAACCGCTTGCTGATCCCCTTCAATAATTTTCTGATATGTCTCCGGCGCGTTTTGCTCTAACCACTTCATAAGTCCTTCGCTGACGCTGAAACTGATATGGTTAAAGTTCCCGTCTATGGCATTGGGCAGATAAGAGGTGGCGTTGATGCGCTCATTCCAATTTTTGTAGGGCGCAGCATCGGCTTCTTCGCCGATTTCATATGTGAGAGGATTTCCGCGCGGCGGCTGGCTAAAATGCCCATAAACCACCAAGGCGGTACGTTCAATTTTGGACACAATAAGACTCCTAATAACCATCGGATGAACAGCATACAACAAGACACGTAATTTGCTCTAGGTGACACTGCTCATCTTTTAATCTTTTTATTAAATTTTTACTCCGATGCTGTCAACACAGATCGACAGCATCAGAAAATGCGGACTAAGGCGATGTTACTTTCCCTTGTAGCCGATTCTTTCGTTATTGGGTACGGATTTATTGGAATAGGCGGCAAAGTCCTCCAAACGTAAATCCGTGCCCAAAATGCAGCTATGACCGACGCTGTAGCCAGCCGGAATATGGGTATTCTTGCCAACACAAGTAATGCCTAGCTCGCCCATATCCTGAATTTTGCCGACGTGGGCGTTATGTCCAACCACAACGATTTTATCGAGAATGCAGCGTTCAACGACCGCACCCGCCTCGATATAGGTATCAGTAAGGACAATCGATTCACGGACAATAGCATTCGGACCGACATACACACCCGGCGAGAGAATCGAATTCTCAACAATCGCGCCTTCGGAGATGACCGAACCGTCCGTAACGAGGCTGTTCTTAACTGTTGCACCGTTTTGAATATGGACCGGCGGACGCTCTTCGCTCAGTGTGTGAATAACCCAAGTACGGTCATTCAAATTGAGCGAAGGGGGTGAGCCGATCAAATCCATATGGGCTTCCCAATAGGCATCAATCGTTCCCACGTCAATCCAGTAGCCACCGTAAGGATAAGCATAAACGCGCATATTCTCGATGACCATGCGCGGGATAATGTCTTTACCGAAGTCGTGGTTGGAACCTTTACGCTTTTGATCGTCGGCCAGCAGTTGTTCCAGCACCGAATAGCTGAAAATATAAACACCCATGCTGGCGAGATTGGAGGGCGGATTCGGCGGCTTCTCCACAAATTCACGAACACGATAATCGTCATCTACATCGAGAATACCGTAGCGACTGGCTTCATCCATTGGCACGCGAATGGTACAAATGGTGGCATCAGCCTTTTTCTCGCGGTGGAATTGCAGCAGGACATCGTAATCCATCTCGTAGATGTGATCGCCAGAGAGGATTAGCACATAATCCGGTCGTCCACGGCGCACGAAGCTGATGTTTTGGGCTACCGCATCGGCTGTACCGGCATACCAATCGGTATCATTACGGCCTTTATAGGGCTGTAAAATTTGGACACCACCGGTGAACGAACGATCCAAGTCCCACGGACGACCACGACCAATATGATCGTTGAGGCTGTGCGGACGATACTGCGTGAGGACGAGAACATCAAAAATATTCGAGTTGACACAATTGCTTAAAGTAAAATCAATAATTCGGTACTTACCCGCAAACGGGACAGCCGGCTTGGCACGCTTAGCAGTCAGCGTGTATAGGCGTGTCCCCTCCCCACCGGCCAGGATTACAGCTTTGATTTTCACGATGTGAACATCCTCCTACGATTAGTGATAGCACTACTATATAAATCAACATACTTCTGCGCACTTATGGCCCAACTGAAATCGGTTTGCATGGCGCGACGCTGCATCCTCTGCCAAGCATCACGTTTATTATGATAAGTTCCCAACGCCCAATAGAGCGTTCCAAGCAAGGCTTCCGGGGTTTCCCAATTAAAGACAAAGCCGACACCCTGATCCGCATTGCCATTGTCGTAATTTTGCACCGTATCCGCAAGGCCACCCGTTTCCCGCACGAGGGGTAACGCGCCATAACGCATGGCAACCATCTGCCCGATACCACAGGGTTCAAAGTGGCTGGGCATTAGGAACACGTCGCAACCGGCGTAAATGCGTTGTGCCAGAGCGGCGTTGTAACCTTGAAAGACTCTGGCTTTCTGCGGATGGGCCAGAGCAAGCCAGCCAAATTCACGATCTAAAGCCGGATCACCTGCGCCGAGCAGAATAAACTGCACATCTGCATAGCCGAGCATTTGCCACAAAGCGGGCAGCGCTAGATCATATCCCTTTTGCGCCACCAAA
>JACDGI010000248.1:704-10048 GCA_013821665.1 Anaerolineae bacterium | reverse complement strand
GATTAATCTTTAGTGATTACCATTGCTGGATACAGGTACCAGCGCCGCCGCTTCTTGGTTAACTGCCAGCAGACGTTCGCAAATTGAATGTTCCAGCATCAAATGGACATCTTCGACCATCGCCATATTGAAGCTGGGAATATGCACCGAAATATCGACGGCTGGAGCCAGCTTGCCACCGTCATAACCTGAGAAACCAATTGTAGTAGCGCCTGCGGCTTTGGCGACTTCGACAGCCTTAATCACGTTCTTGCTGTTACCGCTGCCACTGATACCGATCAGAATATCGCCCTTGCGAACCAGCGGGATAAGTTGTTCAGAGAAAACCGCATCATAGCTAATGTCATTACTAATGGCGGTCATCAGCGCATTGTTATCGGTCAGTGGGATGACGCGGTAACGGGGCTGTCCGGCGACAATCGGACGTTTTGCAAGGTCACAGCCGAAATGAGTAGCGGTGGAGGCGCTGCCGCCGTTACCACAGATGAAAACCGTTTGTCCGGCTTGGTTGGCGCTGATGAGTGCCTCGACGACTTGGTCAACGGCGGCAAACGGAACCTTATTGAGCAGTTCTTGTACAGTGCTGAAATAAACGCGAACATCCATGAATAATCTTGACCTCACACTTGCGAAAAATGATATGGCCTTACTGTAAGATTATTCACCTTGCAGACTCCTTAAAGTTTTTTGGAAGCCTTGCCTAACATGAAAATGTACGAATTTCAATTATATTTATGAAAACTGTAAAGCGATTCGGGCTGATTTGTAGGCTAAAAGCGAAGCATTCAAGTGCGCGTTATAATCGCCCTCTTCTCGCAAGATTAAATTCAAGTGTCTGTGTTTTACGACCATTGCAAAACAGGAGAGCATCAACATGGAATTTGCGATTACGTTCAAAGGTGACATCAGCCCCAAGCGCACAGTGGCTTTGGCGCGTCAGGCCGAGTTAGCGGGATTCACCTACGCATGGTTTTTTGATTCACACGTCCTGTGGCGAGAATGTTATGTGACGATGGCAATGTGCATGGAAAACACCGAGACCTTGCGTTTTGGTCCTTGCGTCACCAACCCCGGTGTACGTGAATGGTCGGTGGCGGCCAGCTTATTCGCGACGCTTGAAATCCAAAGTGGTAACCGCTTTGATATGGGTGTAGGACGTGGTGACAGCTCGCGTCGTGTCTTAGGTCGCAAACCTTTGAATATCGAAACGATGATCGAGTTCAGCAACGCGGTTAAGGGCATGATTCGCGGTGATGAAGTCAAATATGATGACGAACAGGCCACCGTCCAAATCCCGTGGGCGAATGGTTACGAGATGCCGGTGTGGATTGCCGCTTATGGCCCGAAAGCATTGGCTGGCGCAGGTACACATGGCGACGGTTTGATTATTCAGTTGGCTGATCCGTGGTTGGTGAAGTGGTTCAGTGACCAAGCCATTAACGCGGGTAAAGCGGCTGGACGAGATATGTCGAACTTTAAGGTGATGTCCGCCGCGCCCGTTTGGGTGGGTGATATGGATAAAGCTCGTTCCGTAACACGTTGGTTCCCCGCGATGGTCGGCAACCATGTGGCTGATATTGTCGAGAAATACGGTAAAGACGGCGGTGGGGATATTCCGCAGCGCTTGACGGATTATATTGAAGGCCGCAAGGGTTACGATTACCGGCACCATGCCGATATTAACGCCGATCATCTGGGCTTCATCAAGGAAGACATCATCGACAGCTTTGGTATCCTCGGTTCGGTGGAGCAGCATGTCGAAAAGCTTAAGCAGCTTGAGGCCGCCGGTGTGACGCAGTTCAACATCTATTTGATGTGCGGCGAAGAAGAGCGTATTGTGGCTGAATACGCCGAACACGTCCTACCGCATTTCCAGAAGCAAACCACTTAAATTGTTATAAATGTAGGGCAAGGCACGCTTTGCCCTCAAATAAAATTTTGATCACAGCCCGCACAATAGTCGTTTTGATGTCACCACTGGCAAAGCCTTAACCACTCCCGCTTGCATCGATCTTAAAATCTATCATGCTCAACGGCGCGGAAATAAGATATTCATCTCAGTGATCACATCGAGCCTATGCCCGAAGTACAAAATACGCAGATCGTAAGCGAGGATTAGGCGATCATTTGCGCCTGAATCTAGTCGTTCCTATAATAGATATATCCTTCAACGCAACCACATCCAACCATCTTTGTCATCCGTCCTAACCAATAGGCTTAAAGCGTAATTATTCTTTAATTCGGAGGGCAAATATGGGTACTGCTAGTGGTCCGCTACCGTCTACTGCCAGTGACAGTATAAAGGGTTCAGTTGGACAAATACGGGATGACCGTGTTTATCGTGAAACCCGCTGGCTGTCCGCCATCATCATCCCATTCTTATTAGTAGCCTTTTACATTCTCTTTTTACGGCCAACCGAAACAAAAACCCTTTTCGCGTGGGAAATCAAGCCTACCATGACCGCCATGATGCTCGCTTCAGCGTATATCGGTGGCGCATACTTCTTTGCCAGAGCCCTATTCGCGAAAAAGTGGCATTGGATTGCACTGGGTTTTCTACCTGTTACAGCCTTTGCCTCCGCCATGTGTGTGGCGACCATCCTTCACTGGGATCGCTTCATCCACGAAAATATTTCGTTTGTGGTATGGGTCGCTTTGTACTTCACGACACCCTTCTTGGTGATCGCTACATGGTTTCGCAACCGCCGCACCGATCCCGGCACACCTGATGCCCATGATATTCTTTTCCCGCAGCCAGTTCGCTATGCAGTTGGCGCGTTAGGTGTCGTCACGCTTTTGATTAGCTTGCTCTTGTTTATCTCACCCAATTTAATGATTAGCGTTTGGCCGTGGACGCTCACACCGTTGACGGCAAGGGTGGTCGGCGGCATGTTCGCGCTGCCCGGTGTGTTGGGACTCTATATGGCGATTGATGGTCGCTGGAGTTCGTCGCGCATCACCCTCGAAAGCCAGATCGTCTCAATCGCTTTTATTTTGCTGGCGGCTGTTTTGTCATGGAGCAACTTCAACCCATCCAGCCCTGCCACATGGTTATTTGTTGGTGGCATGGCTTTCCTGCTCGTTGCGCTGCCCATTTTGTATTACACGATGCAGATGCGACTCAAACGGGAAGCATCCACAATGCTAGCTAATTAACGATGGGTGTGGCTTCGGGTGTGACGACCACTTTTCCACTGGCAGCATCATAGCTGTTCTGGATGACGCTGGCATCCGGCGGGAAGCGGTAGGCATCGTCCAAGAGCATGGCGGTAATGGCAAGGGCAGGATCATTGTCACACGTACTATCGCTGCTAATTTTGTAGGTGATTTTGAAGGTGTCGCTGACCAAGCTGACGATATGCGCCGAGTCTAACCCATCCCACTTGACCTTGCCGAGAAAGGTTTTGGCTAAGGTGTAATCGCAGGAATCCTCAGTGACATAATGATTTTCGGTTGCGTCGCCAACTACTTTATACAGTGTGCCGATGAGTGTGCCATCCGGCGGTACGTCGTCGATATGCGACAAAATCTCTTTGATAATTTGGAAAGTGCCGTCGCATTCGCCGCTGGGAATGACAGTACGCACCGTACGGAAAATCTCGCTGACTGAGCGACCAATTTCAACAGCAGATGTAGCGCCCCAATCGACTCGCTGTACAAATTGGTTGGCAATGCTGTAGGAACAATCATTGTAGTCGACACTTCCCACCACTTCATCCACAAAACTGATCAGCCGTGCCAAATCTTCGGGCGCATAATTATCACGCATAGAACGCAGCAGCGTTTGCTTGAAGTCGCCGAGCGTATCCTGACAAGTTGGCTGGCTGGCGTTCAAGGCTGTGTAAACGCCCCGCGCGATTTGTGCCGCAGCTACCCCATCGATTTCGCCTTCCGGGCCGCGATGGTTGTACTCCCAACCGGACATGTAGGCTTTCATTAAATCAATAGCGCAGGTCGGATCATAAACCGGTGTGGTGGTCGGTTCGGCATCCTGTGCGACAGCGGGAAGAATGCCGGCAAGCAAGGCGATACAGATAAGAACGATCCAAAAACGTGGACGCATAATGTTTTATCCTCGGTTGGTTAGCGGCTGACAACCGATTGTAAGGCATCCTCGAATATCGTCAGTCCTTCATCAATTTGCTGCTCGTTGACCACCAGCGGTGGAATCCAGCGGATGACATTCTCGTAGCTGCCACAGGTCAGCAGCAGTAAATTACGGTCGATACAGGCTTTTTGCACAGCCTTAGTAATGTCTTTATCGGGCTGGCCGTTGCTGGTAAATTCGGTGCCGACCATCAGACCATAACCGCGAATATCGCCGATCACCGGATAGCGACCTTGCAGTTCGACCAAGCCATCGGTGAGGCGTTCGCCCATTGCGGCGGCGTTTTCGGCCAGTTTCTCATCGCGGATGGTTTCGACGGTGGCAACTGCGGTTGCAGTTCCGAGGGCATTTCCACCATAGGTGCCGCCGTGTGATCCGGTTGTCCAATGACTCATCAGTTCTTTAGAAGAAGCTACTCCCGAAATTGGGAAGCCGCTGCCCAAGCCCTTCGCCATAATGATGATGTCGGGTGTCACATCGGCTTGCTCAAAGCCCCAGAATTTGCCGGTACGTCCGAAACCGGATTGCACTTCGTCGGCTATGAACATGATGCCGTTTTGGGTGCAAATGTCACGCAGGGCTTTCATGAAGCGGGCAGGCGCGGGAATGTAGCCACCTTCACCCAATTCAGGCTCGATGATGATGGCAGCCGTTTCTTCCGGTGCGGTTTGGCTGTGCAACATGAGATCGAGTTCGCTCAGGCAGAAGTCGATGGCTTGGTCTTCCGTCCAACCATAATGATAAGCGTAGGGGAAAGGCGCGACGAACACACCGGCTGGCAGCGGTTGATAACGTGAGCGATACACCGTTTTGGAGTTGGTCATCGCCATTGTTTGGGCGGTGCGTCCGTGAAAGCTGCCCTGAAAGGTGATGATGTTGGTACGCTTGGTCGCCATCCGTGCCAGTTTGACCGCGCCTTCAGTGGCCTCTGCGCCGCTGTTGGAGAAGAAGAAACAGTCGATTAAATCGGGCGTGACGGTGTTGAGCGTTTCGGCTAGTTTGATGGTTGAAGGGGCGATCACCACATTAATCTGCCCATGAATCAATTTGGCAGCCTGATCTTGAATGGCTTTGACCACGCGCGGATGGCAGTGTCCGGTGTTGGTCACGCCGATGCCGCTGGTGAAATCGGTGTAGCGTGTACCTGCCGCATCGTAGAGGTAGATGCCTTCGCCGCGTTCAGGCTGAATTTGCGTCATATGTGACCAGACGGGCGAGAGCATATCGAGCGATTGGGTTGCCATCACAAAACCTTTCGGAAATTATTTCTTGTCATGGCCTTATTCTAAATCGCCTGCCGTGAGGTGTCGAATGCCAGTCTCTTAGGCTTGCTAGTTTGCGTCATCATCAACGGAGGCAATATCATTAGCTGGCGGATGTGCCGAAGTTGGACGATGTGGCAAATTATTAGGTGTTTGTAATTTGTCCAAATTTGGAGCTTTTTCTGGGGCTGGTGTTGGTTCGGAAGCAGGTGATGCCGTATCAGCTCGCCCAAATAATCTTCCACGTAAAACTGATGTTTTTAGTTCAGGCGGCTCAGGCTTTGCGGGGCGGGGTTGGCGAGCAGCGTCTTTGTCCGGTGCGGGGCGCAGGATTATCCGACGTTCCAGTTCCTCGGTAAATTTTAACCATTCCCGATAAAATGGAGGTTCCCTAGGTCCGAATTCGGGGATTTTTCCGTTGTCAACCATGCGAATTATTTTATAAAGCTCATCCATGTCCACCGGTATTGATAAATTGTGTTGTGCGCCTGCTTGCATCCCCTGTAGCAGAAGATCACTATCCGTATCCTTAACTGTTAGTAGGATGACTGAGGTTGTTGGAACAGCGGCTAGAATTTGCTTTATAGTTTGCATAGTATCCATTTCAGGCATATCGGCTTGAATAAGGATGATATTGGGTTTTAACGCCTGTGCCGTCGTCAATGCTTCGCTAGTTGAACCGACCGCACCAACCACGTTCATATCTGACTCGAAGGCGAGCAGTTTTTTGAAATTCTCGCGGACTTCCTCAATAACATGAACGATTAAAATGGTTATCGGTTCACGTCTATAACTGACAATTTTAGAATTCTTATAAAGGGTATCCATATACTGACTAACGAGAACATCCTGTTCCAGTTTCGATGCCGCCCTAATGTCACTGGTTATTTCATCAGATCTGTACACAAGCATATCGAAGATAAAACGGCTGAAATCATCCAACGCTTGAGCTAATGGACTAGACGAACGGGAGTTTTGTGGGATCGGTTGGCCTTTGGATATTGCGCGTAGAGCAGCAGTCACATCCAACGGCAGTTGGGCCTCAAACTTGAGCTTGAGGGCCTTTTCAAATTGTTCGATACGTATTGCCAATCTTCGATTGATGAGATCATCGCTGGCCTGATTGATGACGGTTACGATTTTATCCGGCGGAAAGCCTAGTTCTGTGCTAAACCACTGGAGCACTTTACGGGCGTTATTCCCACTTGGTAAGGTTGGCTGCAAGATTAGAATAATGCTTATGGCACGCTTCAAGATTTCAAGAGTCGCTATGTCGGGGTAGCGGCCTGTATCCACGACGATGAGATCAAAATGAGATTGCATAACTTCTAACAACTGCGTAAATAGATCAATATTGTCTAAGACCGTTTTGACATCAACCAAGCGCAGAGGAGCCATTAAAACCTTGATACCGCTGTCGTGGTTAGTAATGCTCATGTTGAGTATATCGGGGTGTATGTCCGATATTAGAACATCGAGCAAGGTATATTGGGATTGGAGATTTAGAAAAGTCGGTACATCACCGGAATACAAGTTCATATCCATTAACAGGACGCGGGCATTATCCCGTTTTAGTCGTGCAGCTAGGTTGACGGCCAATGTAGTCGTGCCTGCACCACCGTTTGCCCCATAAACCGCAATGATGTGACCCATGTTTATCGCTCCTAAATAAATCTACTAGTAGCTTACCCCCATCTGATTTTGAGAGCTAGCAATCAAGAGAGAAGCCTTAAGCTTTTGTGTGCAAAATCAGATTTTAGATACAATAAGATGACATGATGTTTATTCAATCCAATTAACGGATCAAAGGGTGAACTTGTGGTCGCATCGACAGGAAAACGCAAAGTTCTCCGGCAGCGTATGTGGACGGATGAGCAGCTTTACAAAGCGGGCTTCCGCTATTACGCGCCTATCAAGCGAGTCGTGATGGCAAAAATGCTGGATGATAGTGCCAACATCGAAACAACCCTCGAAACGTTGACTGCCGACAAAGGCGACATCATGCTCTATACCCCCGGTGACCAACTGCATGACAATCTTGATGATTATGATCACTGGCCGGTACGCGTCGATCTTTTTCGCCAAACCTATGGCCGCTGGAATGATATGACATGGCAGCCGACCGCTACCCAAAAATTTCTGATGCGTTACGGCTGTTTACCGTACTATCGGACGCGCGGTGTTTGGGCGCTCAAACTGCCGATTGGTATCTATATTCAGTCGCTCGAAAGTCCAGAACCGGTGGTTGTCCCGCGTGGACGCTGGTTAGCCATTGGCTCGGAAGGCGAACCCTACCACATGGGTGACGAGAGCTTCCGCGAACGCTACCAGACTGAGGCTAGTCCGGTCTAAGTCGATAAGTAGGTTATCGAAAGTAACAAGCCCAACCCCTACCCTAACCCTCCCCCGTATACAGGGGAGGGAACCATACCAATCCAAGGCCATTGGCTTACCACTTTCGAGAGGTCATCTAATCTCTAGCTTTTAGTCGATAGTCTAAAGATAAGACCATTCACACGCGGATGGGAACGCCTCATACCTACTTCACACTTGGCAGTTCAGTCTCGTATCTGTATTCTTCTAAGAACTACAGACTAATGACTACAGACTAAAATGCTGACCACTTTCAAAAAATCCTTACGCGAAAGTCCTATCCGATCCGTTTATCTGGGGCTGGCGAACGGCTTCCGCCAATTCAAACGTCTCTTCATTTATCCCAAGACGGCGCAGGTCGGCGTGTCGGATTACGATGTTTATTGGGATACCAAGCTCGATACCAACATTGGTCAATTATCTCCGTGGCGGCGCAAACGCGCCCAGATCTTCACTGATTTGGTGAGTGATGGCGACCGTGTATTGGATCTGGGCGTGGGTGATGGTGCGCTGCTGACGTACATGTTGGAGCGCAAAAAGATTGAAGCCTTCGGGTTAGATGTCTCGCCCAAAGCCGTTGATTTCTGCAAAGCTCATGGCCTGAATGTGGTGCTGGCAGACATCAACAAACCGATCAGCGATTTTCTCAGTGGACAGTACGATTACATCATCTGCTCGGAAATTATTGAACATCTGCCTGACCCTGAAGGCTTACTCAACAGTCTGCGTCCTTTCATTCGTAAGGGCATCATCGTTTCGATACCCAACACGGGCTATTACCAACATCGCTTGCGGCTGCTGTTTGGACGTTTCCCGCTGCAATGGGTGGTGACTCCCGGTGAACATCTGCGCTTCTGGACGCTGACGGATTTCCGCTGGTGGGCGGGGCAGCTTAACTTTCGAGTGACCCGTGTTATTCCCTATGAAGGTACAAGCGGCCTGAAAGATGCATGGCCGAGTTTGTTCGCGGCGGCCTTTGTATATGTGTTGCAGAATAACCGAGCATCTTGACTAACTCTCTGGAGACATATTGTACAATTGGCATCCTTTGGGTGTAACGTGTGTACAAACTTCACAAATAATCGGTGTAAACTCCGACACTTGTGGCAGAATAAATAGGCGTGGTAATGTGGTTTACTGCAAATTAGCAGGTTTGCGATTGAAACCCTTTTTAAAAAGATCGTTTTTTGTGACCACCGATATGTTGATACTTATTGCTTTCTGAGTTGTAACTTTTAACGGATAACTGGCGACTAATAACTAAAGACGACTAATCTGGAGCCTTATGAACATCCTTATTATTGGCGGCACGCGTAATGTCGGGCATTTCCTCGCGCATGAACTCTTGAGTGCCGGACACAAGGTTACGTTACTGAACCGGGGCAAAACGCCGGATAATCTGCCTGATGAAATCGAACGTTTACGTGCCGACCGTACCGACTCGTTCCAGTTGGAAAAAGCGCTGATTGGTCGCGAGTTTGATGTGGTCGTTGATAATGCCCTCTATAAGCAGCAAGAAGCGGAAACCATTATTCGCTTGCTCAACGGCAAGGTCGGCCAGTACATATTCCTGAGCAGCGGGCAGGTTTATCTGGTACGTG
>JACDGI010000248.1:0-694 GCA_013821665.1 Anaerolineae bacterium | reverse complement strand
AATCCCAGCGCCCAAAGCCAACACTTTCGCTTATGAGGAATGGCTGTATGGCATCGACAAACGCAAAGCCGAAGATGTCTTCATTAGAGCCGGTCAGGAAGCGAATTTCCCCTTCACCAGTTTGCGTCTGCCGATGGTCAACGGTGAGCGTGACCACTTCAGCCGCCTCTACAGCTATGTGCTGCGACTCAAGGATGGCGGCCCGATCCTTGTGCCAGAAACGCCAGATTACGCTTTGCGTCATATCTACAGTCAGGATGTGGTCAAATCCATTTTGCTGGCGATGAATCAACCGGGCAAAGGTCGCGCGTATAACATTTCGCAGGATGAAACCACCTCACTTGAGGAGTTTTTGGGAGTCGTCGGTGATTTGCTGGGTGTGCAGCCGCAGCTTGTCCACTTCCGGCGTGGCTTGTTGGAGGCCAACGGTTTCCTGCCGGATTGCTCACCTTTTAGCGAACGCTGGATGTCCGAGCTGACCAATGAGCGCAGCAAGGCCGAACTCGGCATGAGTTATACGCCGCTGCGCGAGTACTTAGGCAAAATCATCGCCCATTATGAGTCGGATCCTCCGCGTGATCCGGTTGGCTACAAACGCCGCCACCGCGAAATCCAATTTGCCGAGCAAACCGCTGCTGAAAAATAAGTGGGGCATTAGTCGTCAGTCTTCAGTCTCAGTCACATACCGTATGGC
>JACDGI010001011.1 GCA_013821665.1 Anaerolineae bacterium | reverse complement strand
GTAAATCACGGAACATGCTCCAGCCGTTCCATTTGGACATATTGTTGTGGTAAATATCCCGCAGAACATGCGCTTCGGCAGCTAACTGCTTACGTACCAATTGTCGTATGGGCACCAGCACCGCCAAGGGCAGACGTAAGGCCAGCGCTGCCGGTCGCATCAGCGGATATTCACCTGTGGTAGCAATGAGAACTAACCGTGACACATCCTGTGGGTGACGATGGACAAATTCGGTGACAATCGCCCCGCCAAAGGAGTGTCCTACCAGAATAAAAGGCCGTTTGACATCCAGTTTAGTCAGTATGGCATCGAGATCGGCTTGGGACTCGTCCATCGTATATTGCGAGAATGGAGCTTCCGAGCGACCATGACCGCGCAAATCATAAGCAATAACACGGTAGTTGTCCGAGAAAGCTTTTAGCTGGTTCGTCCACTGCATGGCATAACCGCCGTAACCATGTACAAAGACAATGGTTCCAGCAGGATGTTCGGGCGCAACTTCGATATAACTGAGGCGAACGGGTGGGTTTTCGGCAGCTAAAATTTCTTCACGATAAAGTTCTAAATCAACTTGCATAATAAATAACTCCCAATAAGTATTAATGATCATTATATCGGCACGGACGAGTCGGCACGAATCACCGCCGACAATTCGGAAGTGGCTATAGTTTGTGAAGCTTTACACATCCCCCTCAATATTGGGGGTTTTTCGGCTCGAAGCCACTGTAGCCTGTCAACGTAACGTAGAGTAGGCTATAAAAGGTAGCCCGGTCACATCATTAACTCAAAAACCGAATTGGTTGCTTCGTCTGTACATTTTGTATCTACAGACTTATTTTCATCTATGCGCGTGAGGTCATCCTAATGCCAGAATATTATCAGCAGACAATCGCTGAATCATTGAACAATTTAAAATCGAATGTCGCCCAAGGCTTGAGCGACTCTGACATAGTGCAGCGGCAAGTTACCTATGGTAAGAACAGTCTGCCCGTTGCCGAAAGCACGAATTGGCTGCAACTGGTCTTAAGCCAATTTAAAGACCTTATGGTGATTATCCTTATCGTTGCCGCCATAATTTCCGCGCTGCTGGGCGACAGCAAAGATGTTGTGGTCATTCTGGCAATTGTCATTCTGAACGCCATCATCGGAACCTATCAGGAATTTCAGGCCGAAAAAGCCCTCGCGGCACTCAGTGCTATGCAAGTGCCACTGGTACGGGTACGACGCAAAGGCGAAGTCGGTGAAATTAGTGCCGAAGAACTTGTTCCGGGTGACATCGTATTGCTCAACGAAGGTGACCGCATTCCAGCCGATGGTCGGCTCGTTGAAAGCATTAATCTACAAATTGACGAATCAGCGCTGACTGGCGAGTCAGTGCCGGTGAGCAAAAATACCAAGGTGCTGACAACCGACCAAGCGGTAACGGTCGGTGATCGCGAAAATATGGCCTTTATGGGTACATCGGTCACCTACGGACGCGGTGAAATGGCCGTTACTCAAACCGGGTTAAAAACAGAACTCGGCAACATCGCCGCCATGCTGTTGCAAGTTGAACAAGGTGTCACGCCCCTGCAACGGCGGTTGAATGACCTCAGCAAATGGCTGGCGATTGGCGCGGGTGTGATTGTCGTCATTGTCTTCATCGCCGGTGTGCTGCGTGGCATTCCGGTACAGAATATGTTCTTAACTTCTATCAGTCTAGCGGTAGCCGCCGTACCGGAAGGCTTACCCGCGCTCATCACCATCAGTTTATCGTTGGGTGCGGCGCGTATGGTGCGCCGACACGCACTGATTCGGCGGCTGCCAGCAGTCGAAACGCTGGGTTCCGTCACTGTCATTTGCTCGGATAAAACCGGCACGCTGACCAAAAACGAAATGACAGCCACTCGCATCGCTCTGCCGGGAGTCGATGATATTTCAATCAGCGGCATCGGCTATACACCACAAGGGAAATTTCTCGTCCAAACGGGCGATAACAATGAGACCTTGAACGTGTTTCTGAATCAACCGGTGCGCCGTTTTGTAACGGCAATCACCCTTTCGACCAATGCTCATTTGCAAGATGGTGACCGTGAAGGCAGCTTTAGTATCGTTGGCGATACTAC
>JACDGI010000247.1 GCA_013821665.1 Anaerolineae bacterium | reverse complement strand
ACTCTAAGGGGCGCACTTTGTCCACTGCCAGCGATTTTCTTGGCTGCAACACCGCGCCAATGACCGCTTGCCTGTAGAATTTGACGCACTTCGTCTATCTCCGGCCAGCTTGACGCAAATTCAAGATCGGTTGCAAGCTGCGCCATATACGCTAATTCGTTGCGCGTTTCTCGTATCAATCGGGGCACATCATCCAGCGCCTTTTTGGCTTTGTCATAGCGGCCAAAATAAGCCTGCGCGTTATCAAGCGGTGAGAGCTTGGGGTCGATCTTAATCACCAGATCTGGTTTATCAATATCATATTGCGCTTTCAATTCCGTTTGACCGGATTGCAGCGCATATTGATATGCCAGAATTAGTTCACCACTCTGCCGTAAAACATCGCGCTCTTGCTGATCCGTCATGGATCTTTCGAGCGATGCCAGCCGCGCGCCGAGTTTGGCCTGTGCTTCTTTGATGGCTTCATGCACAGGCACTTTGGCCGCACGATAAGCATCTTCGCCGACTGGTGCGCCATAATAGGCCGTTAACGCCTCGGTCAGACTGTTAGTCGCTCGCCATGTAGAAAGACTCTCAATTGGATAAACACTATAAGCGGTTACACCAGCCTCGTTTTCCACAATACCCGGCTGCCATTGTCGTTTCGCTAAGGGTTCGACTAAGGTACGCAAAGCTTCATGGATGAGGCTAGGATCAGCTTCAGTTGCTTTTTGGTTGGCATCGCCACTGGCACGATAAACGATTTCTTTAGCGATTAAGGGACTGATGCCCAAGAGACGTGAGGCTAAAACTTGCTGTGCCTTGCGCTTCGGATCATCATTTTGGGCGAAAAAGGATTCCACTTCTTCAAGGCTCACTTGTGTAGGGTCAGCTTTGCCGGTTTGCGGCGGCGGCAACTTATACTCATGGGCGGGCAAGCTGAGACGATAGCGATTTTCATCTGGCCCAACACGGCGCATACAATCAAGGATGATGCCTTTTTGGATCAGTAGTAGATTACTCCGGCGTTCCATCGGTTCGCAGATGATGCTGATCGCGCCTTCCGGGCCGGTTATATCGAATTGCAAAATGCGTTCCCAAGGGGGTTGACTGACATGTTCGATCAGTCCGCCCTCGGCATAACGACGAAATAATAAACCAAGCTGGGTAGGCTTCACTAATCCACGACGCAGCTTTTCATCAAGTAGGAGAATACGTGGCGTTTGAGTATCGGCACTCAGGTATAAGTAACGACGCTTACGGTCGCCATAGACTTCGAAACCGATGCCTGTATCATCCACATCAAGCACGTCCTGAATACGTGAACCGACCAGCCCATCCATGAACTCATCGACTAGCGCAGATAAGGTAAAAACATCGAGATACATAGGGATTTACTCAGAAAACATATTGGAAATCAAAAAAAATGATGCGAAGGATTAATGGGCGGTTGGCGTGAGCAGATAAGCAATAATATCGCCTAATTGACGGTCAGACAACTGCTGAGCGAAGTTCTGCGGCATGGCGGGGTTAAAGCTATCGACAACATAGGCAGTCGGGTTGGTGATCGACTCGTAGATATAGGCGGCGGCAGTCAGCGGCGGACGACGGGTGACGGCACGGGCAGCAATACCTTCATAGGATGGGGCGATTTTATTGACCGCGCCTTCCCGATGACAAGCGGTGCAGCCAAATTGCTCCACCAAGGCTGCGCCTCTCTGGGCATCGGCTCCTTGAAGCAAAACGCTTACCTTATCCATGTAGGTATCCGCAGTCAATTGGGCGACAGATGTGGGCGCAACAACTAACTCGGTCTCGGTTGTGAGTGCCAGAGCGACGATGAAAATTATGGTTACAAGGATAAACAGCCCGATGACGAGATACACAGGCCATCGAGCCGTTTTGGAAGTCGAAGATGTCACAACGAATATGCCTAGTGGATCAGCCGGTCAACAATCATCACCAAAAATAAGAAGGCGAGATAGGAAGTCGTATACTTGTACATGACACGCGCGGCTGCGCCATCTGCCCGTTGAATGAGCCTAACCGCATTGTAAATCATGCCAGCGCCAAGCAATACGGCGGTTACAATATAGATCGTGCCGAGGAACTTAAAGGGCAGCGGTAGAAGTGTGATCAACACCAACTGCACCGAGTACAACAAAATTTGCCGCCGTGTCGCTTCCTCGCCATGCGCCACCGGCATCATCGGTACGTTGGCGGCTGTGTAATCCTTGTTGACGAGTAAAGCTAGTGCCCAACTGTGTGGCGGTGTCCAATAGAAAATGATAGCGAACAAAATGAAGGCCTGAAACGAGAGCGTACCCGTTACGGCAGCCCATCCAACCAACACAGGAACAGCCCCTGCCCCGCCACCGATCAATATGTTGACGACGGTGTTGCGCTTAAGGATGAGCGTGTAAAGAACAACGTAGTAGATACCGCCGAAGAGCGCCAATATGGCTGCCAGCCAATTGACCCACATGGCTAATACTAAGACTGACCATGCCAGTAGTCCCAAACCAAAGAGTAAGGCATTAAGCGGTGCGACGCGCCCTGAAGGTATCGGGCGGCGTGCAGTACGGGCCATCAAAGCATCCATATCACGATCAATATACTGATTTATGGCACTCGCACCCGCAGCCGCAAATGCACCGCCGATGATTGTCGGGATGAGTACATCCAGTTTTGGAATGCCAGCGGCAGCAATCACCATTGTGGTCACTGTTGTAAAGAGCAGCAGCAATACAATCGGCAGCTTAGTCAGATCCATATAGTTCTTAACAAGCGTTCGAAAGTTGGGCTTGCCTACTTCGATGCTTTGGATTGAAGTTCCCATGTTTGGTCAGTTATCCCATTAGAAATTGTATGATTGTTCAACCATTCGATTGCCGATAAAGCAACCAAGACTGCCCATGTGGTAGCAGCCATACCGACGTGAGCAGCACCCCAGAAGGCCTGTGCGCGGCTCATCACAAACATCGCGCCGATACCAGCCTGTGAAAAATAGGCAATAAGCGCAATAACCGCTAACGTCCGTAGACGTTGATCTTGACGATCACGATACGTAAAAATTGCTAAAACGACCACGCTGATGCCCAAGGCCACTACAGCAAAACGATGGAACATATGAATGAGCGCCAACGAGCCTTGTTGTACAGGGAAGATTTGACCGTTACACAGTGGCCAATCTGTACAGGCCAACGTTGCCCCGCTGCCGCGAACCAATGCGCCAGTCAATATGATAACTAACGACAGCGCAGTCGTGGTGTAGGCCAGCGTTGTCACCCGATTAGAGGTTGAACGCGAGCCGGGACGATAAGAGGCGACGAGAGCCGCCAACAGCAGAAATGCCAGCAGCAGCATGGCAGTCGCAAGATGCAACGTAACGCCAAGTACCGGCAGGCTGTTCAACACGACAATTGCGCCTAAACAACTTTGAACCGCAAACAAGACGGCGGCGACAATCGTAATATTTAATACACGGCGATTTTGATTACGATAAGCACGAATGGCAACAACCAACATGGCGACACCAAAAACGCCAATCAAGGCCGCAAATAGGCGATGGAGCCATTCAATCCAAGCGGTGATGTTATTTAATGGCGGGAAAATCGTCCCGTTGCACAGCGGCCAGTGTTCGCCGCAACCGAGACCTGAATCCGTCACCCGAACAACCGCACCAAATACAATCAACCCCAATGTCAACAATGTTGTGGCAAGTGCCAACCGCGCAAAACCACGAGAGGGCTTGAACGATTGCTGCATAACGATAACCCTCAGACCCAAATAATACGTCTAAAATTGAAAAGAAACTAAGATTCTTCGGTCGACACAACCGTTGTTTGGATGGCTGACGGCTTCTTAACTTTCACAGACTTAACCTGCCAATTGAGGAACCAGAAAATCGCCATCAACGTCACCGCAATACCGATGAGATTGAACAGGATGAAGCCGACAAACAAAAATAGCTGCTCGGCCTTCCAAGGCGCCATATCAAGCACCGATGCGTCCGGGTTCGTTGTTACACGAATAACTCCGGGAATAGCCAACTGGTTGCCATTCGAAGCAATTTGTGATGTTAAACCACCACCAATAATCAATATCACAATTACAACAACCACGATTAACAATCGCTTCACAGCTAACCTCCTCGGAAACTGCCTAAAGTAAGAGGATTGTACTATTTCTCACAACCGACTGCAAGGCAATCGACTCCATTTACCCCATCAATTTGCGATCACCAGCGCTATACAGCATCCGTTTTGTCGGTAACTATAAGCGGCAAAGAAAAATAAAAACTCGATCCGACATTCAACTCGCTCTCAACCCAAATACGTCCGCCATGCCTCTGAACAATACCCTGAGTAATGGCTAGTCCCAAGCCGCTGCCTTCGATTTTCAGGCGTACACCTTCTGGAGCCCGAAAAAAGCGATCAAAGACATGGGGTTGATCGTCTTTAGCAATCCCGATGCCGGTATCTTGCACCATTACAACCACCGAATCATTTTCTTGCACCGCATGAATGAGAACCGTTCCACCCTGCCGATTATATTTAATCGCATTGCTCAGCAGATTATCCATGACTTGTGCCAAACGTGCCGCATCAACCCGAATGGTCTCAATGTTCAGCGTCAGGTTTGTGCGCACTTTTACATTTTGTTGTTCAGCCGATTCTAGTAACAAATCGACGGCTTCAGCAATCAAATCTGAAAGGTTAATTTCTGTCAGTTCAAGCGGAACGGTCGAATCAACCCACGAAATATCTCTTAAGCGGGCGATTAAATGCTCCATACGCTTTAGACCCGCAAAGGCACGATCAAGATAGTGCAATTGCTTTTCATTGAGCGGGCCTAAGCTTTGGATGACATCCAAACAACCGTATACCAGATTGATTGGTGTACGTAAATCATGGGCAACCGTATCCAACCATTCATTACTTGAGTCGCTTTTTGTCATTTATGGCTACACTTCTTCTGGCGCATAAAGTAGGTCAGGCAGCGTATTTAAGGCATAAGCAATGCGTGTCCCATGCCACGTGAGCAAGGAACCATCCACTAATATAATACGCTTATTTCGTGCAGCAGGAATATCCAATTCCGAGAACAACTGAATATGTTCAGTCGTGAAGTGAAACGGCTCGCTCGGCAGCAATATCACATCGGGCTGTGCCGCAACCACTTCTTCCATCGTCACGCGCGGGTAACGTACATCACGACCGGCAAGACGCACGTCATCAGGCGGTAAAGCTTCAGCTTGTCCTAGATCAGCCTTTAAGGGATATAACCGCTCACGCTGGGCGAACACATTGACACCACCGCAAATACGCAGTAGATCACTGGCATAGGTATCGCCATTGAAGGTCATCAGCGGATCGAGCCAAATCGGTGCAAAGACGCGGCACACCTCATCTTCAACCCGTTTTTCGCTGATGCGCCACACCCAATCCATTGTCTGTTCAATTAAACGGACACGCGGAACCATCACGGGTTCATCAAACACGTCCATGATATTCCAGAGCAGATTAAACGTGTCGGCCACCGTTCGTGGAAATGTCACCCAGACCGGAATACCAGCCGCCCGCAAGGCTTCGACATCTTCTTTGCGATTTTCTTCCTGATTAGCAATAACCAAATCGGGTCGCAGCTCAATAATACGCGCTACATCTGGATTTTTCGTGCCACCGATTCGGGGCAATCGTGCAACACCGTCCGCTGGATAAATACAGTAATCCGTGATTCCGATTAAACGACTGCCAAGCGTCAAATCAAACAGCGACTCGGTTATGCTGGGGACAAGCGACACGACTCGCTGCGGCGGATGATCAACAGGTGCATCCATTTGCGAACCATAAGTATCCCCGGTCATAACGTTATTTGAATCCTTGGTTTGATAAACGTCCTAAAAGAAAATCAGTTGATCGCGCTCAGGGCCAACGCTGATGGCCGTCACAGGCGTATCACAAAGTTCAGCGATTTTCTGGACATAAGCACAGGTGGCTTCCGGCAAATTTCCGACATCTTTTATCTTGGTAATGTCTTCGTGCCAACCGGGTAATGTGATGTACTCAACTTCAACGTGTTCGAGTTCTGATAAAGTCACCGGTGGGAATTCGTAGCGTTTAGCACCAATATGATAAGCAACGGCGATTTTCAACTCGTCAAAACCACTCAGAACATCCAGTTTAGTCAAGAACAGGTCAGTGAAACCATTAACGGCAGCGGCGTAGCGCAGCACAACAGCATCCAACCAACCGCAGCGGCGTGGACGGCCTGTGGTTGTTCCAAACTCGTCCCAATGATTTTCACCTGTCCCGCGTAACCGGTTGCCTAATTCCCCTTGCAATTCAGTGGGCATTGGCCCGCCACCGACACGGGTACTAAAGCATTTGGTAACACCCATCACACGGTCGATATAGCGTGGGCCAATACCTAAACCGGTAAGTGCTCCACCTGATGTAGGTGATGAACTGGTGACAAACGGATAATCGCCATGATCAATGTCGAGTAGCGTACCCTGTGCGCCTTCACACAAAACACGCGCGCCTTGTTTCAGCCGTTCATTCAAATAGACCGTTGTATCTTTGATATAAGGACGCAGACGTTCGGCTGCCTCGATATAATCGGTCGTAACGGTTTTAGGGTCAACATTCACCCCACCCTGCCGCGCCAAGGTCACATTGGCTTCTTCAATTCTGGCGTACAGCGCGTCAGCAAACTCCTCAATATTGAGCATCTGCCCTGCCCGTATACCCTTGCGACCCGTTTTATCCATATAAGCGGGGCCGATACCGCGCAGCGTCGTCCCAATCGCTTGGTTGCCAAGGGCTTTTTCAGACGCGCTATCCAGAGCAACATGCGCCGGGGTTATTAAATGTGCGCGACTGCTAATCATAAATCGTTCGGGGGTAATCTCGACACCCATACTCGCAATCTGATCCATTTCGCGGAGCAGATTAACCGGATTCACGACCATCCCGTTACCTAAAACACAAACTACATGTTCATGAAGAACCCCAGAAGGAATGAGATGGAGTTTAAATATTTTTTCACCAACGACCACGGTATGTCCGGCATTATCGCCGCCCGCATACCGTGCTACTACGTCGGCTTCCGCAGCCAACCAATCGGCTACGCGGCCTTTTCCTTCATCACCCCACTGAGCACCAATCACAATTGTCGCAGGCACGTCAACGTCCTCTCAAAAAATACTAACCAACACATCATTATAACCAATATTTAATAGGAGCGGGCTTAAGTTGCGGCTGTGAACGAGCGTCCTAACGCAATCGTCACACGGCCTTCGCCCCAAGGTTCCACTTCACCATCTGGCCCTAGAGCCAGCGCCGAGCCTTCACCAATGCCAACTGCAAGCGCGGATGCCTCTTCTTTTAAAGCTTCTCTACCTTCTTCTGATAGTGCTACTTCTGTGACACCCGGCAGCACAAACATTTGCGAGAGCCAACCGATCCCTTGACGGATTTCGCCCGTTTCCAGAAGCAACCACGCTCCAAACACAGATGCACTTTTGCCTTCTAATAAGATAATGGCTCCGTTTTCAAAAGCGGTCTGCATCCCTTCAACGGCTGCGCCCATAAGTGCCGAACGCATATCCGCGCTGTTAGCACCCGACTCTACAACAATCAGACCCGCTTCACCGAGCTTGGCCCGAATGGTGTCATCATCTTCCGAAAGCACATCGACGAAGTAACCGGGGGGCGCGCCCAAATCTTGCATATCATTCATCAATATTTCAGTCGATTCGGCATTACTGCCAAAGCTGACATAAGCCACGCTGCCATCGGCATCAATATGGCCTATGGTTTGAGCGCGAACATCGCTGTCCGGTAAATATCCACCGGAAAGCACCAACCATCCGCGTCCGTCGCGCCATTGCAACACATTATTTCGTGCCATTCTCGTTATGCGTCCCGCAATACATATTCGGCTACACAGGCCGACATCAAAGCTGCTGCCAGCGGTAATACATCCTCATCGATGTTAAAACAGGGATGGTGATGTCCAAAAATAATCCCTTTTTCTTGATTGGCAGCGCCTACAAAAAAGAACATCCCCGGAATTTCATCTATCATATAAGAAAAATCTTCGGAAGCCATTGTGCGAACGGTTTGATCAAGCGCACTGGCTTTAACCACAGTTTTCATAGCCTTACGAACTCGCTTGGCGACAGTCGGATTATTAACGAGAGGAATAGTCAAATGCTTGATTGTGACTCGCGCCTCGCAGCCAACCGACGCACATACCGCCTTGCTGACCGATTGAATATGTTGTTCCATTGTTTCGCTGGTGTAGGCATTAAAAGTACGGAAGGTGCCTCGAATTTCGACCTGCTGTGGAATAACATTAAAGGCATTAGTGCTGGTACGCACACTGGTGACAGACAACACTACAGCACCAGCCATCGCATCCATTTTGCGCCCGACAATCGTGTGTAAGGCTGTTATCAGTTCGCCCGTACAAGCAACAGGATCAATCGTTTTGTAAGGCATGGCGGCATGTCCGCCCTTACCTTTAACAACGATTGTGAAAACCGATGATCCCGACATAACCGGGCCATTTGCCACACCAATCGTACCTAAGGGTAATTCCGTCCATACGTGCATACCTAAAACCACATCCGGCACGGGGTTTTTAAGCACACCGTCGCGGATCATTTCCAACGCGCCGCCATGCCCTTCTTCACCGGGTTGAAAAACAAACTTAATTCGTCCATGTATTTGCGAACGTAAGGCCGTCATTATTTTAGCAACAGCAAGGGCAATCGTGATATGGGCATCATGCCCACAAGCGTGCATCTTACCGGGTGTGCGCGAAATATATTCAACCGCATTTTGTTCCTGGATAGGCAGCGCATCCATATCGGCACGCACAAGCACCGTTGGGCCGTCATATTGGCCTTCTAAGAGACCAACGACACCGGTTCTACCCATCTTCGTTTGAACATCCAGACCTAAGCGAACAAGCTCGTCTGCGACAATTTTTGAGGTACGAAGTTCCTCAAAACCGAGTTCGGGATACATATGAAAATCCCGTCGTCGGCTCACCAACTCATCGCGCAACCCATCAGCGATGATTTTAAAATCAATCATGTTTAGCTCGTTGATGCGGGAATAACATAGTCAGCTACAGCCGAGGCCATCATTGCGACGCTTAAAGGCAAAGCGTTCTCATCAAAATCGAAGCGTGGGTGGTGATGCCCAAAATATTCTTTCTGATTAGGCACAGCAGCACCTACGAAAAAGTACATGCCGGGGATGTCATCCATAAACAGGCCAACATCTTCCGCGCCCATCGTCCGTTCAGTGGTGACCAAGCCGCTCTGGCCTACATACTGTTCCAAAACGGAGCGTGTGCGTTCTGTAATTTTGGGATCATTTCGCACGGGCAGTGTGCCTTCGTCAACTTCCAAACTGGCCGTACAGCCCATCGCCTGCGCGATGCCGCTGACAATTTCACGCATACGTCGTTCAATTAATTCGCGAACTTCCAGTTTAAAGGTTCGGATTGTTCCCCATAATTCGGCGTTCTGAGGAATAATATTGTAAGCTGTGCCAGCCTGAACACGCGTCACCGAAATAACGGCACTTTCTAATGGATCAACATTACGGCTGATAACCGTTTGCAAGGCAGTAATCATCTGTGCAGCACAAACAACCGGATCAAGCCCCGCGTTTGGCAAAGCAGCATGTCCGCCCTTCCCCACGATCTTGATAGTAAAGATGCATGAGCCAGCCATCACTGGCCCTTCCCCCACGCCTAATTTACCCAGTGGCATGGAGTTCCACAGATGCAGCCCCAATGTCAAATCAGGATGGGGATCGTTTAGTACACCATCGGCAATCATGGCCTTAGCGCCACCGACGGTTTCTTCTGCTGGTTGAAAGACGAACTTCACCCGACCAGCGATATTGTCGCGCTGCTTGGAAAGTAATTTCGCAACGCCTAGCCCAATGGTCGTATGTCCATCATGTCCGCAAGCGTGCATTTTACCGGGTACGGTGGAGGCATAGGAAAAGGTGTTTTCTTCAAGAATTGGCAGCGCATCCATATC
>JACDGI010001010.1 GCA_013821665.1 Anaerolineae bacterium | reverse complement strand
CAACTGGGTTGCAGTGCTGCTGCCCATTATCTTGAACATCCCCCAGCGCATAAGGGGTCAAGAACGGGTTCCCGGTTTATTTACCGGTCAACTCGCGGCCAGCTTTCAATTCCCTGAAGCCATTGCTGCCGGTAATCCATTCTTATTAGCCACTGTCATAGCCATTATCATCAGCCTCGTCTGGTGGTGGCGCGTACGCTCAGAAACACGTTTCACCTATCTCGTACAATCGACAGGTGCAGCCCTAGCAGTTGCCGTCAGCTTTTTGACCTTACAGCTCACCATCTCCCAAATCCAAGCGGCAGTCGCCACCGCCCAAGCCAGCGGTGATGCGCTGCCCATCTGGTCACAGATCATCTTCATTAGTGCGGGTGTCGGTTTGATTATTACTGCCTACTTGGTGTGGCAGCGTGCGCTCAAGCAGCACAGTGATCGACGTTTCGGCATTGGTGTGTTAGCTGTAGTGCTGCTGATCATCGGCGGTTATGCGCTGGCGGTCGAACTTCCCCAAGCCCTCACGAACGCTGACCCCGACGTTCTGAAAAGTTTCGGTGTCACGGTGTTATTCGCAGTCGGCACAGTACCCTTCCAACTGGCGATTGGGTTGGGCTTAGCCTACTTACTGTTCCAAAATATTCGGGGCAAAGCCTTTTTCCGCATCGTGTACTTCATGCCCTACATCATGCCTTTCGTCGCCACCTCTATCGTCTTCGAGTTGATCTTTTCCTACCGTCCCGCATCAATCGTCAATCAAGTACTTGGCGCGTTTGGTATTCCCGCTCAAAAATGGCTGCTGGAACCCACTGGCATCTTCAACCTGATTTTCGGCCCACAGTTCCCGCAAATCCTTGGCGGCCCCAGCTTGGCGCTGATCGTGATTATGCTCTACACCACGTGGACTTATATCGGCTACGATGCGGTGGTCTTTCTCGCTGGTTTGGGCAACGTTCCGCCGGAGTTATATGAGGTCGCTCGTATCGACGGTGCTTCCACTTGGACGTTGTTCCGTCATATCACGCTGCCGCTGCTCTCACCAACGACCTTCTTCTTATCGCTCATCGCGGTCATCGGTACGTTTCAGGCCTTCACCCAAATCTGGATTATGCGTACCCCCGCCGCCCAAAGTTCAGTCGATACAATGGGTGTTTATATTTTCAGAATCGTACAAAATACCGATCCTAATTTGGGCTATGGATCAGCGATGGCTTTTGTCCTGTTCGCCGTCATTTTATTGTTGACGATTTTCCAAAACCGCATTGCGGGTAGCAGGGTGTTCTATGGCTGAAACCACTATCGCAGTCTCCCCCGGCGGGAACATCACCTCGCGACTCGCGAAACCGGTCAATTGGGGCAAAATCTTCACATACGCTATCCTGCTCTTCGGCGTGGTCTTGATGATTTTCCCGTTCCTGTGGATGGTCAGCGCCTCTTTAATGAGCCTCACCGAGGTCACCTTTGGTAAGCTCCTGCCGAGTACGCCTCTGTTTTCCAATTATGCCGAAGCCTTCCAACGCGCCAACTTCGGCCAATTTATGTGGAACAGCGTCCGTCTAACGGCTATTACCCTCACGGGACAAATGCTGGTTTGTATTCCAGCAGCCTACGCCTTCGCCCGAATGCGCTTCGTAGGCCGCAACGTCCTCTTTACCCTGATGTTAGCCACCATCATGATCCCCGAAGTCGCCCGCTTCATCCCCAACTATTTGACGGTCATCTGGTTAGGCCGCCTCAGTGATAGTCTGCTCGGTATTCCTTGGGTCAATAATTGGCCGTCCCTGACCATTCCTTTTATGGCCGTCCCTTTCACGATTTTCTTATTACGGCAGTTCTTCATGCAGTTGCCAGAGGATTTATGGGACGCCGCCCGCATTGATGGCGCCGGTCACATCCGCTTCTTACGCTCGGTGGTCATTCCGTTGTCAACCGCGCCCATTATGACCGCCATCACCTTCGGCTTCATCGGCTCATGGAATTCACTGCTGTGGCCGCTGCTGCTCACCCAGACCGATGAGTGGCGACCTGTCGCGGTTGGTCTCACTAAGTTCGTCAACAGTGATGCACCCACCGAACTCCACTTACAAATGGCCGCGGCCGTTTTGATGATTATCCC
>JACDGI010000246.1 GCA_013821665.1 Anaerolineae bacterium | reverse complement strand
AGATAAAGGGGTTGAGGGGACAGCAAACGACCAAAAGCGAGCCAAGCTCCCCAAGCAAGAGGGCGATAATCCCAAAGACCTTGACAAGCCCCAAGAAAAAACGGCAAAGCCAACGCCTAAAAAATAAGGTCGCTGAAGGTTCAGTTTCATAGTCATTGACCGGGTGCATCATCAATGGGTTGCACCCGGTTTTTATTTACGTTTGCTGCATCAATTCAGGCGCTTTGCGCTTGAGATGTTCCAAGCCGATGGCAGCACGGCGAACGCGTTCGATGCCGCAGTTGATGGCAACGGCTTCCAAATGCTTGCCGGAAGGATACAACGCGGGTGTATTCCGCAGTCCAAACTTCAGATAAATCGGCGCAGCCACACGCACCAGATCGGCAATATCGTGATGACGGATAAACCCGCCCACATCATCCGGTGCTTCGACATAAAAGTCGATCCATGCTGTCGTCGCCGCGCGGATTTCCGCTACTTCCGAAATCGATAAATCCGAGGGCACATTCAACGAATTGGCACCTAACTGTGCCAACACCGAGGCCGTTGCTGGATTGGATGGCGCACTCAGCACCGACACCTTGATAATAAAATCAGCGGGGATTGCACCAGAATTGCGCTTCTGGTTGAGCATCGCCAGCAAACCGACATCCGCGATCAGGATGCTTTTGACACCGAGTTCAATAGCGCGCTCAATATCCTCCATCGCATGTGCCAATTGACGTGCGCCGCGTAAAGCCCCTTTGAGCGCCCCACCATTGGAGGCCAACGCCGCTGCACCAATATCGAACGAGCCGCGTGGTCCGACGAACAAACAGCACTCCACATTCCGTGCCGCACATTGATCCACCATGTCGGTGATTTCCGCATCGGTTAGCAGTTGGATGCCGCTGCCCTGAGAGATGCGGTCAATTGGCACCCCATATTTATCGGCCTCCGTGAAAACCGCTGCCAGAACCGCTGGCCCTTCGACGCTGGGGATTTCCAAGCGCCACGCCTTGCCATCAGGAAAGGTCTGCGTGGAGGTCGGGATATTGAGCACATAGGGAATATCAGGCACAGTGATTTCGGACATGGTGAAATCCTATCTCGTGTTATCAACCGGTGACAGATGCCTACTATAACTCAAGGCAGCACCAAACCAAATGTCTCGAAGATACCTTTGGTCGTTTCAAGATCAATATGTCGCAGCCCGACGAGATTGAGCGACTGCGCCACTTCCACGAACATCGGGCGATCCTCAACGTAAATCACTTCCTGCGGTTGGACTTGCGCCACATCCAGCGCGATGCGATAGATATCGGGGTCAGGTTTGCGGAAGTGGACGAAGCACGACACGATAAAGAAGTCGACAAACTTAGCCAGCCCGAAGGTTTTGACACGGTATTGGGTGAGTTCGCGGCATTCGTTACTGACCACCACAATCTTGAGGTGATACTTGGCCTTCAACGCCTGAATATAAGCGATCATCTCAGGATAGGGTTTCGATTGGGCCAGCATATACTTTTGGAATTCGTCACGGCTGAACGACCGTTCCTCATAAAAGATGACACGGTTCAGATACTCGTCCATATCCATCTTGCCTTCTTCGTAGGTATCGAAGGTCAGATGGTGGCGCTCATCCATCTCGGCATAATCCAGCTTGAAATCTTCCGACGCTTTTTGCCTGATCTTACGATCCCACGCGTTGTTCAGCAGCACACCGCCAATATCCAAAAACAAAGTGGTAATGGGCAAAGCGTCGGCCATTTTGATGTCCTGTCTTGATAAGGTAAACGCGTGAGGTTACAACTCGATTGTAGAAAGAACCGTGCGCGGCATCAACCAAGACTCTCGAGGCTCTCATCCGTTCGGGGCATTTGCGGGGAAATAAAAGAGCGACCGGTTACAGTCGCTCGTGTTGGTCATGATTTAGTGGGTGTACTGATACAGTTGGAAGTTGCGGCGGACTTTGGCGACAATTTGGGCATCGGTCATTTTGTCGGCAGCTTCCACATTTACAATCTTGATGGTGGGCTGCTTCGTTTCAAGATGCTTATGAAACTCATTTTTGGCCTCAGCCGGTCCCATAATTAGGACTGCCGTTGCGTCTTGCATTTGAGCCATGACCGCGTCGTAATAGTGGTCGAGATGTCCCTCAATGCGGCGATCACGCTTATCTTCGCCCGTGCCATTTTCGGTTGTGCCGGAATAACGCACACGTTTTTCGACATCCGAGTCGACGCGTTTAATGTCTTCCTTGTCATCTAGGAGGGTAACGATTACGGCTTCACGATGGTCAATCCACAGACCGACTTCTTTTTTCATACAGCACTCCTTTGCCTAACGGCTGCACCTCTAGGATATAGAGGGCCGTGCGCCTACTCATAAAATGAGATAAACACAAACCGCATCCTCAGCATACGGCGCGATGTGTCTTATTCACGTTAGATGTTATAGGTTGGGGCAAATTTTTGTAGGGGCGCACGGCTGTGCGCCCACTTTGAGGGTTATTTTCTAGTGGACGTGCTGCTTAAATTCCTGCCGGACTTTAGCGGCAATTTGGGCATCACTCATGTTATCGGCGGCTTCCACACCGAGAATCGCGCCGTTGAATCTGTGATTTTCCAGATGCTTTTGAAATTCGGACTTGGCTGGCCCCGGCCCCATTATCAGGAGTTCGGTTGCATCCTTCAACTGGGTCGCAACCGCTTCATAATAATGGTTGACCATCTCTGCCGTATGCCGTTCGTGTTTATCCTCGGCCAGATCAATCCGTAATGAGGATTCGCTAGCGGTCTGCACATCGCTGGAATTACTGCCGCGCTTTTCGAAATCAGCCTCGACGCGCTCAATCGACTCTGTTCCGTCATTCAGGGTGACAATAATCGCCTGACGGTGATCAATCCATAAACCCACTTCTTTTTTCATACTTCGCTCCTTTTTCTAGCGGCTTCTCTCTTGCTGAGAGCGCCATTTGACGATGGTAGCGAGACACCTGTAGGGTACTGCCATTCCCATCTTATTTGCGTTAGAGGTTGATCATTGTCTTTGGGCAGACTGAACAGGATGAGGCACAGATGAGTATCCATCACCTGACGTTCAGGGTTACAATGAGCAAGAGCGGAAACAATGGGAGAAGTTAAATTATTATGGCAGTGACCAAGCAGGATGCACTGGATTATCACCGCAGCGGACGACCCGGCAAAATTGAAGTGGTCGCCACCAAACCGCTGGCAACCCAGCGTGATTTGTCGTTGGCTTACACCCCCGGCGTGGGTGATGTGGTGCTGGAAATCGAACGTGATCCGCTGACGGCCTACGAGCTGACAGCCAAATCTAATCTGGTAGGGGTCATCACCAACGGCACGGCCATACTCGGCTTGGGCAATCGCGGCGCACTCGCCTCCAAGCCTGTTATGGAAGGCAAAGGTGTGCTGTTTAAGCGTTTTGCCGATATTGACGTGTTCGACATTGAACTCAACGCTTCCACGCCAGAAGAAGTCATCGCGGCGGTACGGGCGATGGCACCCACCTTCGGCGGCATCAACTTGGAGGACATCAAAGCGCCCGAATGCTTCGAGATTGAAACCCGCTTGCGCGCCGAACTCGATATTCCCGTGTTCCACGACGACCAGCACGGCACGGCCATTATCTCTGGCGCGGCACTCATCAACGCTGTCGAGGTCACAGGTCGTCGTATCGAGGAAATGCGGCTGGTGGTGGCAGGTGCGGGCGCGGCAGCCCTCTCGACGGTGGCCTTTTACATCCAACTAGGGATGCGCCCCGAAAACATCATCATGGCGGATGAATTCGGTGTCATCTACAAAGGCCGCGAGAAGGCGATGGATCCCTATAAAGAACGTTACGCCAACGATACGCCTTTGCGAACGTTGACCGAAGCCTTAGTCGGCGCGGATATGTTCTTGGGGCTAAGTGTAGCGGGTGCTTGTAAGCAGGATATGATCCGCCAGATGAACGCCAACCCCATCATTTTCCCGATGGCGAATCCCACACCCGAACTGATGCCAGAGGAAATTTTAGCCGCCCGCCCCGATGCGATCATCGGCACAGGCCGCAGTGATTACCCCAACCAGATCAACAACGTCCTCGGTTTCCCATTTATTTTTCGTGGAGCATTAGATGTCTACGCCACCACCATCAACGAAGAAATGAAGCTGGCGGCTTCACACGCACTGGCGGCTCTCGCCCATGAGGATGTACCTGATAGTGTGCTGACCGCCTACGGATTAACCGCGCTCAAGTTCGGCAAGGACTACCTCATTCCCAAGCCGCTTGATCCGCGCGTGCTGTTATGGCTTGCGCCCGCAGTGGCTGATGCTGCCATGCAAAGTGGCGTAGCACGCCGTAAAATCGACATCGAAGGCTATCGTCACGACCTGATTCAACGTCAGGGTGTCGGTCAGCAGGTACGAGCCAATATCATCAACAAGGCACGCATGGGGCCGAAGCAGCGCATCGTTTACCCCGAAGGCGACGATCCCAAAATCATCCGCGCGGCGGCACAGGTGCAGGAAGATGGCATCGGCACACCCATTTTGCTGGGCAAACCCGATCTGATTAAGGGCATCATCCACGAGTTGGGGCTAACCTTTAACCCGCAGATTGTCGAACCACAGGCCGACCATACCCGGCGACTACGCTATGAAAATGCCTTCCACGAATTCCGGCAGCGCAAAGGCGTGACGCGAGAAACCGCTGCCCGTTTGGTTGGCAGCCGTATGACCTACGGTTTGATGATGCTCAAAATGGGCGATGCGGATGCTTATGTCAACGGACGGCAGCATGAGTACCCCGATGTCATCCGTCCGGCACTGCAAATTTTCCACACCCGCCCTGGCGTGAAAGTCACCAGCGGCGTATATATCATGATCGTCAAACGGCGCGTCTACTTCTTTACCGATGCTACCGTCAACATTGATCCTGATGCCGACACCCTTTCCGAAATCGCCATCTTAGCAGCCGACTTTGCCCAAACGTTGGATATTGAACCGCGTGTCGCCATGCTGTCCTTCTCCAACTTTGGCAGTTCGCCACATCCATTGTCTGAGAAAGTCCGTAATGCTGTTGAACTCGTGCGTCACAAGCGGCCTGATCTGGCAGTCGATGGCGAAATGCAAGCCGATACTGCCGTCATCCCTGAACTGATCGAGGCGCGTTTCCCCTTCAGCCGCGTTAAGGATGCCAATATCTTAGTGTTCCCGGATTTGCAATCGGCCAATGTGGCTTATAAGCTGCTCGACCGACTCGGACAAGCCCAAACCATCGGGCCGATTTTGTTGGGGATGGGTGCGCCCGTTCACGTTCTGCAAGCGGGTGATGATGTCGAGGATATTGTCGCCATGAGCGCCGTCGCCGCGATGGATGCCCAATCTCGCCGCCGTTACTAACCCACCTCGTTCTCGTTATTTTCTTGTAGGGGCGGGATTTTTCCCGCCCGTCGTTCATATCGCATAACCCCTCAAATGAAAGGAGCTGCAATTCTCCACAGCCTTTCCCCGTTCGTCAGGCTGTTCATTTACAGGCTATCTTTCTGAGATTTTCACCGTCACTGTTTACAATCCATAAGTCAGAGCTAAGACCGAGATTGTCTCCTGACTCAAAAACGATTGAGTTACTATCATGTGACCACGATGGAAATTCATTACGTCCCTTATTTGAGGAAGATAAATTAGTTTGGTTTGATCCATCCCAATTCATTAAACCAATATCAATATTGTCGCCGCTACGGAGATAATAGGCTATATTTATTCCATTAGGTGACCATACTGGTCGTGTACCAGTCTTGGTAAGATCAGTCAGTTTTGAATTTTGAACATTTAATTTCTGCAACTCTAAATCTTCGGTTGCCAAAGCTAGATTACTCTGCATGGGCGACCAACTAACTGAGCTATATTTCTTATCGTTTTGAAGAATGTTTTGTCTCGTTTGAGTGGTTATATTAATGAGCCAAATCCCATTTAGATTTTTTCCACTTGGATCGTCATTACCTTTAGCTGCAATCCCTGCAATTATTTTACCGTCGGGCGACCATGTAGGCGATTTCCAACTATAGCCTGAATTGGATGTCAAATTAATCGCTGTTTTAGTTGCAAGATTGACTAATCGAATATCAAATTGGGTCTCGTCTGGTAGGGCTGATTCAAGGGCGATTGTTTTATTATCAGGAGACCAAACAGGATTTCCGTCTGCGTAAGGATTATCCAAAGTAACATTAGTCAAAGAACTACCATCTGGTCGCATAATCCACACATCTAAATTCCCCCTATGATCAGAAGTGAAAGCAATCCAATTCCCATCGGGTGACCAAATAGGTGCTCCGTTTAAACCTTCATAATCTGGTGTCAGGTTTACACACGCGTTTTTTGTAATATCAATCTTCCAAATTGAATCTAACGTCTTTGAAGCATCATAAGTGATTTGCCTAAAAGCAATTTCATTTCCAGTGGGTGACCAAGACGGTTGCGTTCTATTGATGTGTTGAGCAGGTACAGAGTTCGCCGTCACAGTTGCCGTAGCTAATAAATCAATCGCAGGATTCTGATGCGTGTTACACCCACTAGTCTGTTGAATGATTATGAGGCTTATAAAAGTTAACAACCATGATCGTTTTATATGAGCATTTTGATTTTTACTTACCAGCACAACTTATTTCTCCAAATAGGTGAGCTATCTACATGTCTATAGTATGCCAATAAATTACTGCCGTTATAGCTATATTTGCTCACACAACGGATTTTATTATCAATTACGTTTAAATTTACAAACCTGCTCTACCGAACACAAACCATTCTCCAACCACCTTAACAATCTCACTCCCTCAAAATGGTTAACGCCAACACCTCGAAAGAGTTACAAAATGTTCTTCCAAAAGGTAACCCATTTGCTTTCCACATCGAATATCATATCTATGGGGTCGTAGGGTCGAGGCGTGCCTCGACCGTTTCCTGAGAGTCCCGCGCATCTTAACATCCGCATATGCACAATCGGCACAAAAACGCATGCTGCCCGTGCCGCCTGTGCCGCTTTTTGTGCGCGTTGTGCATTTACACGCTTCCCCGGTTGCTACAGGCTATCAGCGAATGAGCCTGCGAAGAGTGCTGATGTGGGTTGGGGTTAGGGGTTTCTCCGCGCACCTTAACAACCACACACGCACACAAAATCGTCACAAAAACGACTGCCGTATTTGCGGTTTTCGCAGCATTTGCAGCATTTCGCGAATGGTTTCTCCCTCATACCCATCGTTTCAGAAACCGGATTCTCAACAGCAACAGCATCATTTCGATCATGATCCCTGATGGCATCGGAATGCCGCCGCCACTGCCGCCATAAAACCACTTCCACAGTTTCAATTTATTCAACTTTTTGAATCAGTTGCATCTTGCCCACCAGCCCTAAATGATAATTTGAGCAGAAAATGAACAGCGATTGATCTGTAACGAATTGCGTTGTCGTAATACAGTTTAATCATCACCACAAACGATCAGCAGTAAGATTAGGTACAAATCCATATGAATCGCGCAGCCTATAGCGAAACACAGCCCATGACCCAAAACGACGACACTTCCCAACCCGCACTTCCACGCGGACGATTGCATGAATTCCATTACCGCTGGCAGTGGCATTTAAAAGCCAGCCCCGAAACACTCTGGCCGCTGGTGGCGGATACCAACCGCTTCAACCGCGATACCGGCGTGCCCGCCCTCAAGAAACAGGGTGCGCCCTTGAGCAACGCACGCCGACAGTTGCGCTTGGTACGGCTCGGTGTAGCCATCGAATGGGAAGAAGAACCCTTTGAGTGGGTGCGGCCTTTGCGCTACGGTGTCGTGCGTCACTACCACAGTGGGCCTGTTGAGGAGATGCGAATCACGACTGAACTCACGCCGCAAACCGATGGCTCGACCGAACTCACCTATCAAGTCTGGGCAACGCCCCGCAACCTATTCGGATTAGTCGCTATTCCGGCACAGGTTGGCATCATCAGCGCTCGTGCCTTCGCCCGCACCTTCCGTGCCTATGATGATATTGCGGTCAGCGGCCAATCGTTGATCGATATTCCCGGCAGCGTCGATTTTATGCCCGGTGGACGCGAACGCCTGATAACACTCTGTGATCGGCTGCTGGAGCAAGGTGCCAAGCCCGACATCATCAATCACATGCGCGGCCTCATCGAAAAAGGTGATGATCTGGCCCTGGCGAAGATGCAGCCCTATGCCTTGGCCGATAATTGGGGTTTAGAACGCCGCGATGTGCTGGAACATCATCTGATGGCGACCCGCAGTGGTCTGCTCGAAATGGAATGGGATGTCCTGTGCCCAAGCTGCCGTGGCACGCCCATGATCGGCAAATCGCTGGGTGATATTTCCAGTGAAGTTCACTGCGAAACCTGCAACATGGATTTTAAAGTCAACTTTGAACGCTCGGTCGAACTGAGTTTTCATCCTAATCCGTCCATCCGCGAGAGCCAGAAAGCCGAGTTCTGCATCGCTGGGCCACAAACCACGCCGCATGTGGTCGTGCAGCAGTTGCTACCCATCGGCGCAGAACGTACCGTCACGCCTGAGTTGCAAAACGGACGCTACCGTCTACGAACATTGGGCTTACGGGGTGGAGAATATGTGCGCGTTGCCAGCAATGGGATTAGCGACATTACCTTACGCGCCAGCAAAATCGACGGTTGGCCGGAAGGCGAAGTCGTCATCAGTGGTTCGCCGACACTGCGCTTCAAAAACAGCACCGACGAGGAACAGTTATTCATCCTCGAACGTTTGGCATGGAGCGACCATGCTGTGACCGCTGCCGAAGTTACCGTGTTACAGATGTTTCGCGACCTGTTCGCCAGTGAAGCCCTGCGCCCCGGCCAGCAAATCAGCGTCGGCAGCCTCGCCATCGTCTTCACCGATTTGCGCGGCTCAACCCGCCTCTATAATTCAATTGGTGATGCTCCAGCCTTCGGTTTGGTGATGGATCACTTCGATGTACTGAAAGAGGCCATTACCGCTGAAGGTGGCGCAGTCATCAAAACCATTGGTGATGCGGTCATGGCCGTTTTCTCGCGTCCTGCACCCGCCTTACGCGCTATGCTGCGCGCACAGGCTCAATTTACTGATGCGCTCGGTCATCATCCCGTCAAACTCAAAGCGGGCATTCACTACGGCCCCTGTATCGCCGTCACACTCAATGATCGCTTGGATTATTTCGGCTCGACTATTAACAAAGCCTCACGCTTGGAAGGCTTTTCGTCTGGTGAAGATGTGGTCATCTCCAAAGATGTCTACGATGATCCAGAAGTCGATGGTCTACTGCACAGCGGTGCATTTAACGCCGAGGTATTTGAGACCCAAATCAAAGGTTTCGATGACCAATTTGCCCTCTATCGAGTCAGTGGTCAAGCTCAGACGCAATAATCATGCTAGGTAGCGACCATTCTGTAGGGAGGAGGCGTGCCTCCTCCGCACTGCAAAATCACAATTATCACTCTCGTGCCAAACCTGAAGCCATCGGCGCTGCATTTTGCGTTTCGCTTTCCAAGGTAGACGATAAACGCCGCAGCACTTTGCCCCAACCGTAGCCCATAATCAGGCTGACAACCATCAGCCTAGGCCCTTTAAATCCAGTGTGTTCCATCACTAGAGTCGTCTGTTCCACACCGCCGCAGGTGTATTCTGGTGTCAGCGTAAAACTCAGAACGGTATCGAGTTTTGTGAAAATGCTCTTGCCCACTTTATCGGCATTGCGCGAGTGAATGTTCGCACAGGCTAACGCTTTCTCGCCAGTCGCCTCACCTTGATAGGTAAAAGCGATCCGCTTGCCCGCTTCCAATTCGATAATCTCGCAATATGTCAGGCCATCCCAACCTCGCTGCGGCTTCATCTGGAAAGTGAACGCTTCACCCAGCTTGGGCACCAGATCGTTAGGCATAAACCACGAGCCTAAGATACGTTGGTCGCTGATAGCTTGCCATACCTGCTCATGTGGATAAGGCAGCAGTCGTTCCAATCGAATATTGCGTTCCATGTCTCTCTCCTAAAACTACTCAACTCAATGGCGATAAACAGGCAAATCAAACAGCAGGGAATAATCCACGATCATTCCTAC
>JACDGI010001009.1 GCA_013821665.1 Anaerolineae bacterium | reverse complement strand
GCTGTAGCCACATTGACACCGGTCATATCGGGTTGCAATGATAATGCCCCCAGTGTAACGACTTCGGCATTGACTTTGAATGTGGCACCGGGCGCGGTCTATTACATCCGCGTCGGCAGCAAAGGTGGAAGTTTGAGCAGTTTGACTTTCAACGCAACCGCTGTATCTGTCGCAGGCTCAGCGCCAACACGCAATTACTTTACGACGGCGACCCCAACCCTCACATGGAACCGGGTGACGAACGCGACCCAGTACATCGTTCAGGTGTCCAAGCAGCCCGGTTTTGGATCATTCGCTTTCGCGCCTGTAACCGTGCCAAGCAGCCAACTTTCGATTGACACTCCTGCATTGTCAGAAGGTATTTATTATTGGCGAGTGAGCGCGAATAATGGTGTAACATGGAGTGTGGCTGATCCCTTTACCATTGACCTGCCTTGATTATGATGGGACAGGAAGTGGATACAATTGGTAAGTGCTGAGATTTAAAATCGTTTAAACACATCCCCGCACCAATAAAGTGTGGGGATTCGGAATTTTAGTCAACCGTTAGGTTGCATCATATAATGTATAGCTGTGTAACCTTGCGACAACTGCGGGTTCTCCAGCGGTACGCATCACGGAAGATTTTTTGAAGGAGATATTGCCTAATGTCTAAATTATCAACTCATTCGGTAACGCGCTTGTTAGTCGCGTTTATGATGGTCTTTTTTGCGCTGAGCGGCGTGACCATCCGAGCGCAAGATACACCGACTGACGTACCGACTGATCCGCCAACCGTTATTCCCACGGATGTTCCAACAGATGTCCCGACGGTTATTCCCACCGATGTCCCTACAGCGGTACCGACCGATATTCCAACGGACGTGCCGACTGAAGCACCCACGGATGTCCCGACCGCGGCTGTTACCGATGAGCCGACAGCAGAGGTTACGGATGTGCCGACTGCCGCCGCAACCGACGTACCGACTGCGCCGCCGGTGACGAGCGTACCAACAGTCGTCCCAGAGCCGCCGATGAGCGTATGGTTGAGCGACTCATTCGATAGCAGTGACACCTCCGCGTGGGCCTCAACTGCTGGTTGGACACTGGTTCCCAGTGAAAGTGGCTCGGCATGGCAGGTGAGCAACAGTAATGATCCACTCGCGCTGCTGAAAGGCAATTTCTTCAATGTTGCCGTGCAAGCGCGTTTCTTATTGCAAGGTGGCTCAGCCGAGTTGGTTGTTCGTCAAAGCGAGGCCGGTAATTATACGGCATCGATTGACGCGACTGGTTTGGTCAGCTTATATCGCGCAGGCGTACTGCTGCAACAAGTACAAGTCACACCGGCAGCCAGCGGCGAATGGCGAACCTTGCGGCTGGCGGCAGTCGATGGCCTCGTGCGTGTAGCGGTTGATAACATCGAAGTGATCGCACTGGCCGATAGCGCACAGCTTCCAACTGGTTCAGTCGCGATTGCAGGCAACTTTGTCATCCCCACGGATGGCAGTGCTGCTCCTGAAAATACATTCCTCGCCGATGATTTCTCGCTATCGGTGAAGACCAATGAAATACAGCTTTATCCCACCGCAACGCCTGTAGCGACCCTAGAAGCTACAGAAGCGACGATAACCGAAACACCCGCGACCGCTACCCCGGCTGCTTCACCAGAAGCCTCGGCAACGAGCGCTCCGACAGCCGTGTCAACAGCCGAACCCGCGATGAGTTTGCTGCTGAGCGATACATTCGATAGTGGCGACACATCGGCATGGGCACCGGCTACCGGCTGGACGCTTGTTTCCAGTGAAAACGGCAAGGCGTGGCAGGTTAGCAACAGTAACGAGCCGCTGGTACTGCTCAAAGGCGACTTCCTGAATGTGGCTGTACAAGCCCGCTTCTTACTGCAAGGTGGATCAGGCAAGTTGGTTGTCCGTCAAAGCGCTGCGGGTAACTACAGTGCATTAATCGACACGAGCGGCATCGTCGCGCTGTACCGCGCGGGTGCGCTGCTGCAACAAGCACAAGTTACACCTGCGGCCAGTGGGGCATGGCAGACTTTACGCCTGTCAGCAGTCGATGGCATCCTGCATGTCGCGGTTGATAACACCGAAGTCATTACGGTAGCCGATGCTGCAC
>JACDGI010000245.1 GCA_013821665.1 Anaerolineae bacterium | reverse complement strand
CGCTTTTACCAATCTCATTCCCAACTAGCAATCACGGTATTGTTATGTCCAGCCTCATGATTTAATAAATTAGACTTAGGGGGCTATTATCCAGTTTACCCATGCGAATCCGAATTAAAAGCGTATAGTGATGAATTGTGGATGGGTTCTACTCATTCACTTTAAGGAGAATGCCCTATGGCTAATAACAAACTCAGTCCTATTAAAAGTGTGGCCTTCATTGGCAGCTACTCGCCGCGCCAATGTGGTATTGCCACCTTTACCACAGACCTATTAAAAGCAATTTCGGAAAAAAATCCAAACGTCAATTGCTTCGTGGTTCCGGTCAATGATAATGACGAGGGATACGATTACCCTCCCGAAGTGCGCTTCGAGATACAAGAACAGAACATAGACACCTATCGTACCGCCGCTGACTTCTTAAACATCAACGGTGTTGATCTCGTGTCTTTGCAGCATGAGTACGGCATCTATGGCGGCACGGCAGGCAGCCATATTTTGGCCTTGCTGCGCGAACTGCGGATGCCGGTTGTCACGACTTTCCACACGGTCTTAAAAGACCCCGATACTTATCAGCGCAAGGTGTTGATGGAAATCGCCCGTTTGTCCGAGCGCGTGGTGGTCATGAGCAAAACCGCCGTCGATTTTCTAAGAGACATTTATGAAATTCCGGCTGAGAAAATCGTCCTCATCCATCACGGTATTCCTGACGTGCCCTTCGTCGATCCACACTTCTACAAAGATCAATTTGGTGTGGAAGGCAAACCGCTGCTGCTGACCTTTGGCTTGCTGTCAGCCAACAAGGGTATTGAGAACGTCATCAACGCACTGCCCAAGATCTTGGAAAAGTATCCGGATCTGGTTTACTTTGTGGTCGGCGCGACGCATCCGAATGTCATCCGGCATGAAGGGGAGGATTACCGGCTGCGACTGCGCTATCTGGCACGGCAAAAAGGTGTCAGCGACCATCTGGTCTTTTACAACCGTTTCGTCAGCATGAAGGAATTGATCGAGTTTATCGGCGCGACAGACATTTATATCACGCCCTACCTCAATCAAGCGCAGATCGTTTCGGGTACATTAGCCTATACCGTTGGCGCGGGTAAACCCGTTATCTCGACACCCTATTGGTACGCAGAAGAACTGCTGGCGGATGGTCGCGGTATCATCGTACCGTTTGCGGATTCGGATGCTATCGCTAAGAAGGTAATTTACCTGCTCGACAACGAATCTGAGCGCCATGCCATGCGTAAGAAAGCCTATATGTTTGGGCGTGAAATGATTTGGCCGGTTAGTGCCCAACATTATCTGGATACGTTTAAAGCCGCGTCGCATACGCGTGCTTTATCACCGCGTTTGTCTACTAGCAAATCTGTTAATCGCCCTATTGATCTACCGGCACTGAAGCTCGATCATGTTGAACGTATGACGGATAGCACCGGCATCTTTCAACATGCCCTGTTCGACATCCCGAACTTTCAGGAAGGCTATACCACCGACGATAACGCGCGTGCGCTGATCCTGTGTGTCATGCTCGAAAACGCTGATGCACAGTTGCAAAAGAAAGCGCACAAACTATCCGGGCCTTACATGGCCTTTCTCAACTATGCCTATAACGCGTCAACCGGACGATTCCGCAACTTCATGGCCTTTGACCGTCATTGGCTGGAAGAAGTGGGTTCTGAAGATAGTCACGGGCGGGCAATCTGGGCTTTAGGCACGGTCTTAGGCCGAACCAACAGCCAAGGTATGGCAGGTCTTTCCAGCCGCATCTTTGGTAACGCGCTGCCCATCGTCAAAACCTTTACCTCGCCGCGTGCATGGGCTTATACCGTTATGGGTGTGCATGAATACCTTAAACGCTTTGGAGGGGATCGTGTCGCCCATGACACGCTGTCGTATCTTGGTGAACAACTATTACGTCTGTATAACACCGTCAGTTCATCCGATTGGTCGTGGTTTGAGGATGTCGTCAGCTACGGCAACGCCATTCTTCCCCACGCGCTCCTGATTTGTGGCACGGCACTCGACCGTACCGACATGAAAGAGGCGGCTCTTAAATCGCTGCGATGGTTGATTGACTTACAGCAAACCGACGAAGGCTATTTTAGCTTTATCGGTAATCAAGGGCTTTACCGCCGTAACCGCGAACGCAATTCGTCTGACCAACAGCCGATTGAAGCCCAGTCAACGGTATCGGCCTGTCTTTATGCTTACAGCGTGACCAACGACATGCAGTGGTACCACGACGGCCGCAGTGCCTTTGAATGGCTGCTGGGTCGCAATCATCTCGGTCAACTCCTGTATGTGCCGCACACCGGTGGCTGCCGTGATGGTCTGCATCCCAACGCTGTGAACCAAAATCAAGGGGCCGAATCGACACTCGCATACTTGATTTCCAGTGTGGAAATTCAACTCTTCGAATCCATGATGGAATTCACCAGTTCCTACCAACAAAACGGCGAGGCCGAACACGCGCCGGTAGCCTAACAGGCTATCGCGTCGGGAGATTTTCCTATGATCGCACGTAATAAGCATCACGCTAAACTGTTTCAGCGTGATGAAAATAATCCTATCCTCACCGCCAACGATTGGCATTATCCGGTCAACACGGTCTTCAATCCGGGAGCGACACTTCTGAAGGATGGCACAACACTTTTGTTGTGCCGTGCCGAGGACTTTCGTGGGCATTCGCACCTGACCGCTGCCCGTTCGCTCAATGGCATCGACAACTGGGAAATAGACCCTGAACCGACCTTGTTTGCCGATATTGAAAATCATCCTGAAGAAACATGGGGCGTTGAAGACCCACGCATCACCTATGTGCCTGAAATGGATCAGTATGCGGTGGTTTATACGTCCTATTCGCGCGGTGGCCCCGGCGTGTCACTCGCTATGACCAAAGATTTTCACAGATTCGAACGCTATGGTGTGATCATGTCACCGGAAGACAAAGATGCAGCCTTGTTGCCCCGCCGTATTAATGGCCGTTGGGTGCTGATTCACCGTCCGGTTTCCGGTAATGTCGCCAATATCTGGATTTCATATTCGAATGATTTGCGCTACTGGGGCGACCAAAAGATGATCCTTGAAGCACGACGCGGTCCTTGGTGGGATGCCAACAAAATCGGACTCTCGCCGCCACCGATTGAAACGGCTGAAGGTTGGCTGTTTATGTATCACGGTGTCCGTCAAACACCTTCTGGTTGTATCTACCGCTTGGGACTGGCACTCATGGAATTAGAAAACCCCGAAGTCTGTATCCGCCGCGGCAACACATGGATCTTCGGGCCGGAAACCAGTTATGAGCATAATGGTGATGTGAACAACGTCGTTTTCCCCTGCGGTTACACCATAGGTGCTGATGGCGACAAACTCAACATCTATTATGGTGCCGCCGATAACTCGATTGCCCTAGCGACCAGCAGCACACGGATGTTGTTGGATTGGCTGCGCGAGGATTCGGTCGAATCGGACTACATCTACAGCAAAGCAAGCGATACTGTGCTCGGCTAAGCTCAAACGCCACCAACTTTAAACGCTAAGCGAGAGGCGAACACAACTGTTCGTCTCTTTTTACGTATTAGGAGGTATTACTGTCCGTTTGACATGGGGATGAGAAAATGAAACGCTGTCTGATACGAACCACATTGCTGGTTTACGTAGGCTATGTCGTGCTGCTCACTGCCCTTGCTTATAACCCAAACACTGACACATCCTCAAGAGGACTGATCGCTTTGGCGTTGATACTGTTCATTTTGTGGATGGGTTCGAGTGGAACTTCGCCAGCTTATACTGCCTACATTTGGTAAACGCGATTAATGGCGGCGTATGGTTAAAATCTAAATTACGTTACGCACTTAACCCTCACCCTAAATCCCACATCAGCTATGTTCGCAGGCTCACTCCGCTGATAGCCCTCAGGGCGAGGGACTTTCAAACAGCCGAACCCTTTTCACATTCTGCTTTGAGGGAGCAAAAAAAAGATAGGTGCTTCTGCGTAAGGTGAGATCTAAATCATCCCCGCCGCCACCTTGACGGTCGTTAAATGAATATCGGCGATGTCTTCCACATCCTGCGCGTAGCCACCCGCCATCGTAATTGCCACAGGCAGACCACGCGCTTTGCAGAGTCCAAGTACCAATTCATCACGCTGGCGCAGGCCATCCTTGGTCAGCTTGAGCCGTCCCAAACGATCTTTCTCATAGGGATCAGCCCCTGCCAGATAAATCGCCAGATCAGCATGGCTCATCGCCAGCGCCCGTTGGATGCCTTCTTCTAAAATATCCAGATAGACCTGATCGCCGGTACCATCCAGCAGTTCGACATCCAAATCACTCTGTTCTTTGTGATAGGGAAAATTCTTTTCGCCGTGTATGGAAAAGGTGAAGATTGTCGAATCATCTTTGAGGATGGCTGCTGTGCCGTTGCCCTGATGCACATCACAGTCCAAAATGACCATACGGCGCACGCGTCCTTCGGCTTGCATGGCCCGTGACGCAATCGCGCTGTCATTAAACACGCAGTAGCCTTCGCCATGATCGCGGAAGGCATGGTGCGTACCACCCGCCAAATTTACCGCAAACCCCTCGACCAGCGCCGTCCGACAGGCCGCAATGGTCGCCCCTGATGACCGCCGCGAACGCTCGACCATCTCCGGTGTCCACGGGAATCCAATCCGGCGGATTTCTTTGGCGGTTAAGGTTCCTGATTTGACCTTTTCCAAATAATCCGCGTCATGTGCCCGCAAAATCTGCTCATCAGTGGCTGCTTCCGGCACCATCAAATCTTCCGGTCGGATGATGCCTTCATCCACCACGCGTTCGCGTAAACGGCTGTATTTGGGCATCGGGAAGCGGTGCGCGGGCGGAAGCGACAGCATAAAACGGTCAGTATAAAAACATTTAAGCGGCATCGTTTGTGTATGGTTATCTTCTATTTGGGTGATGACATTATCGTGGAATTCAGCAAGTCATACCATTGTAGAATTCAATTGCGTGTTGGCACAATCCAGTTAAGTCCGAGCTATTGTGACTTTCTGACAAAACCCTGTCCATTCTTCCTATACCCTTACCATCCACTTGTATGATTAGGCTTATTTCTGGTTGGAATATGATTGGAATCGGGTTTCATTAACCTACTGCCCAAGTACATTTTGACACAATAACGTGTTCCATCCCGTTCAATGTGCCATTTTCGTCAAATTGAATACAGTTTTGCGCGGAAATTCGTACACATTAGACAGGCGTACTTAATGTATTTGCAATAGATTCTGCCGTATATTGGAGTCACACGCTGTTCTAAACCAACACTTAGAATTCTTTTGTAACATGTGAACAGTGGAGTAGACAAATAATTACGGCGACGGGCAATGGTCAATATATAGTGGTTTTAGGAGCAACAACATGGCTACGACCCCTCCGTTGTTTATGGATGAGTTTGATTATTACCGTCACTGGCATTCAAAATCAGAGCGCTTCGCGGGCGGAGACTGCCTCGCCACCGCGCTCATGCAAGGCTGGACTTTGAAAGTTCCGATTGTCATGGACGTTTACTGGTGCATGGGTTCTCGTCAGGTGAATGTCTACCACTGTGATCTGGTGCGTGACGACGAACGGATACACATGCCAGTGCTGGGTAATCCTTATATGGATCGTCTCATTCAGGACATGCAATTGCCAGTCATCGTTTCTGAAGAGCCGAAACAATTCTTACTTCAGGCGGTCGCACCCCTACAAACGGTGCAGGATAAAGTATCTGTTTAAAGATAAAGTCTGATGAACATCAAGAGTGTGGCTGAAACGGCACACTCTTTTTATTTACCCCACCAGTGCAAGATAGTGCTGCCATCGGTAAAGCCCAAGGGCAGAAATGCGCCTAGCGTAAAGATCAGCAAATTATCAAGAAATACGAAATAAGTAATGGCAGGGATAACCGCGCCAAGATGCGGTTCGGCTTGCCCAATGGTGAAGGCACCGCTCAAAAACAAATGAAGCAGACCCACCACCAACGTAACCAAGCCGCTCATAATCGGCCCACCCAATGCCCGCTGGATATGAATCTTTCCGGGCAGCGCTGGTTCATCTTTGGGGTAAATCGAGCTGGCAAGTGGCCCCCAAAAACGAACACCAATCATGGGATAGCCTGTGCGTTTGGCTGCGATGCTGTGGCCAATATGATGTACCAGCTCAAACACAAAATGAAGCAGAGTCGCTACCAATGCCCCAAGAATCGCTGTGCCGACCGACAGCCTTAGCCAATTTATCGCTACCACGCTTAATATCACCCACATGACCACCAGCGCAACCAAAGCGGATGGTCGCGCCGTAAGCCGCAGTCCCGCAATATGCCCTAGCTCAACCATATTCACCTTATAACGCTTTCTTCAAAATAAAATGCTGTTCGCCAACGGGATAATTATCCAAGGTCGCAATGACCTCATAGCCTAACCGTTCATAGAAAGGTCGCGCTTGGAAGCTGAAGGTTTCCACATGCGCGTGGTGGCAACCAAAGGCGCGTGCTTCGGCCTCGGCGGCTTCGATGAGGCGTGTACCAAAATCCTGCCCACGCAGCGCAGCATCAATCCACAAATAGGTGATGTGCATCCAACCGCCCCACAAATCGGCGGTAATGCCACCACATAACACGTTTGCTTCGTCCCGTAAAAAGATGCGTACCGGACGATAATCACGATCACCGGTATAGCTCATGTTAAATTCGTCAATCGCGTTTTCAATGGTCGCGATGTCTTCTGCTCGCGCGTCTACCTCAGAACTCAGCCGGATTTCACCCATCATTGTCCACCTTTGCAGCCGATTTAATAAGCCTACACATGCATCAAGGCCAGCGCCATAATCGCCGACCACGCCAGCACTTTGAAGGCTCCAGCCCGCAGTGCCGCCTCAACTTCTGGACGATCCAACATCACAATCTGTTGTTCTTCCAGATCATCCGCGTTGATTTCCTGAGTCTTCACTACACCTGTAGCCAGAAAGAAATGCGCTACGCCTGCGCCTCGATTGCCATCAACTGCATAATGACCGAGGTTCAGCCATTCTGTGGTGCTGTAACCGGTTTCTTCCAACAGTTCGCGCTGGGCTGCCGCGAGCGGTTCCTCACCGACTTCGATGTAACCGCCGACCGTCGCCAGCGACACGCCGTCCACCGCATACTTAGTTTGCTCAAAGCACAAAAATCGCCCAACCTCCGTCACAGCCACCACATTCACATATTCCGGCAAAATGATCCACGCCCAATCCTCGATGGTTTGCCCATTTGGCAGTTCCAAGGTTCGGTACTCGACCGTCACCCATTTGCCGTTTTCCAACACAGTCCGTTTATTGAGCGTTTTCCATGCTTGCATCATCTATCCTTACGAGGTCGATTGGTAATCTTCTTGTACTGGCACACGATCCGACACATAACCGTTTAAGGTGTTCAAGACAATCAGCTCCACGGCTGTCTGGTCAACCGCTGTACAAACCCGCACCGGACGGCACGACTTGTCTTCAACCACGCGTCCTATTGTAACGCCATCGGCCTGTTCTACACGCAATTGGCGCGTCTCGAATTGGGCAATTTCGGGATGTGTGGCGATTGCCGCCGCCACCAAATCCCACAGCGTCAGCGTCCGTTGGCCGGAAAGCATCTTCAGCCGCTTGACCACGCGCATTACAAAGTCCGCCGCAGGTGTTTGCGGTTGATACACCAACCGTGTATAAAAAGAAGTCGTCAAAGGAACCTGATTTGTCGCATCCAAAGGAATCAGCGTCACGGGCGCACCTGAACGTAAAATCACATCCGCCGCATAATAATCGACATAGATGTTCCATTCGGCAAATCTATTTTTCGTACCGGGCAGCATTTCTGCCAAATTTCCCGGCACATTGAGCGCCCCACCCATCATATAAATCATCTCAATTTTATCAGCGAGTTCAGGTGAGGCAGCGAGGACTTCAGCAATATTCGTCAACGGAGCCAGCGTCAACAGTGTGACTTTTTCAGGCGAGCGGCGAATGACATCGGTCAGTAAGGCTTGGCTATTTTGTGGAGACCGTGACCGTTTGGCTTTCGGCAGGCCTACTCCTAAGCGTGTATCCATCGCCAAGCGCACGAACAGCGGAAAGCGATGGTTGCCCTTCAACGGCGAGGTTCGCCCACTGCTAACAGGTGTATTCATATCGCGGAGTTGCAGAATTCGCAGAGCAGTATCGACACCTGCGCCTACATGTGCTTCACCCGTCGCGGCAATTGTGACCGCTTTCAAATCGACCTGAGGGCATTGGATCAAATAGGCGAGTGCCAACCAATCGTCAAAGGCACAATCGGTATCCACTAAAAATGGTATAGCCATATAAAAACAAACCCCCTTATAAGTAGTTTTGTATTTTATATGCAATTTTTATTAGTAAATAATTAATAACAAAATGGATTACGAACAGTTGTTGTCAGGTGATTCAGACAGTTCATAAATAGGGGTCGGCAGTCCGTCTGAATCGGATACGGTCGTCATGTGGTGAAAGCCAATTTTGGACGCAACTTGAATCGAGGCCGTGTTCGAGGGGTCAATGGTGGCGATGATGCGTTTCAAGTGGCACGATTGCTTCCCGTACTTTAACATCGCCCCGGCAACCTCAGTCGCTAGACCTTGCCCCCAATACGGTTTTCGCAGCGCATAAATCAACTCGGCAGCATCCGGCGGCTCGGCAAATTCCGAACGCACCAAACCACAAAATCCGATGAAGGCTTCATCGTGCTTATCAATAACTGCCGAGCAGCCATAACCTTTGGTGGCATAATTGTTGATCGATACCTCAACCCATTTTGCCGTCAGTTCGCGCGAAAGGGGTTGACCATCGCCCATATAACGCATCAATTCTGCGTCGCTTATTACGGTGTATAGATTATCGACATCATCCACTTGTAGATGCCGCACCAGCAGCCGTTCCGTCTCAAAAATGACCATCGTATCTATCCTTGCTTCGAAGCGCTGTAACGCCGCCGTGACCGGTCTCGATCCATACAGGCCGTACTGCACCAATGGCGTGTGCCACTTTTGGTCGTGTCGTAAAACAACAGAATACACTGGTTGCTCTGGCATTTATGTAAACGGCTCAAATCTGCTTGAGTCAACAATCGCAGTGCCGACAACGCTGCGGGCAAGAGTATTTTAGCGGCAGGTTCAGTTGATGAATATTCGATTCGTCCACCTTCTTGCCACACTAAGGTTGGATGTCCGCTTCCCAGTGCCCAATTGAGTGCTGGTAAATCGTCCGCGTCCGGCTGCTGACCCTCAATCACACTCAAAAATAAATCATGTAGATGGTCACGAACAGACTTGATCGTCGCCAGTGTGTTTTCATCAAACGGCTTTATGTCGCCGGATACCACCTCAATTTGAGGATGATGTTCATGCGCGAGTGACCACCACTGTGCCAGATCATCAGGCGTTTGCAGGGTATCGATAATTTGCCCGCGCACGATTTTAACCGTATTGATGAGGTCGAGAGCCAGCGCATCACCCACAAACATAAACGGTATGTCTTCACTCATCACATTTCCCTTATTATTTTATCCATATCTTTAGACGTATTGACATGGCTATAAATTTCGAGTACGATCCATTTATCCAAATCATAAACGTTTTAGACATGGATATTTAACTTCAGATTATATCTTTCGCGCAAGGAGCATCCCCAATGTCAAACTTCGGACACGTCGGCTTGAACGTCAGTGATGTAAACCGTTCCCAACAATTTTACCAGCAAGTTTTCGGCTTTGATGTCATCAACGAGTCTAAGGATGCCGACCATCGCTTCGTCCTGCTGGGTGAAGATGGCAAAGCAGTCGTCACCCTCTGGCAGCAAAGTACAGGCAAATTCAAAAAGGATATTCCCGGTCTTCATCATCTCGCTTTTTGGGTAGATGACATTCATGCCGTCGAAACCATTGAACATCAACTGCGGGATATGAAGGTCAATTTTCTCTACGACGGTATCGTTGCCCACTCGGAGGGCGCGAAATCGGCGGGCATTTTCTTTGAAGATCCTGATGGTATTCGTCTTGAAATTTTCAGTCCGGATGGCGGCGACCAACATGCAGCGCCTGAATCC
>JACDGI010001008.1 GCA_013821665.1 Anaerolineae bacterium | reverse complement strand
ACCCATGAGTCAGCAAAATCGTTGAAGTGTTCCTGAATCATGAAGTTGGAGGTACAGGCGGCGACATGCAACGCGGCGGCTGTACTAACTGGCCCACCAACATTATGTGGCGCAACCAGCACATTATAAACATCAGCCCAAGCAGCCAAGCGTTTGACCTGTGACATGCCACCAAAGTGAGTGATGTCCGGCTGGATGATGTCCACCGATTGCAGATCAAACAGCGGGCGAAATTCGTTCATGGTGTGTAGACGTTCGCCGGTGGCAATCGGGATTCCGACATGGTCAGCGACCCGTTTGAGTTCGGGTAAGTTCTCCGGTGGACAGGGTTCCTCAATCCACGCGGGGCGGAATTTCTCCAGCTTACGTGCCATGATGATGGCCGTGGCCGGATTAAAGCGTCCGTGCATTTCGACCATGATTTCGCGGTCAGGGCCGATTGCATCACGCACGGCTTCGATGAGCGAAACGGAACGTGCTTGCTCATCCAAACTGAGTTCATAGCGACCTGCGCCAAAGGGGTCAATTTTTAGGGCTAAATAACCGCGTTCGACGACTTTGAGGGCGGCGGCGTGGAAAGCCTCCGGTGTGCGTTCGACCGTATACCAGCCATTAGCATACGCTTTTATTTTGTCGCGGACAGCACCACCCATCAAACGGTAGCAAGGCTGTCCCAGTGCTTTACCCATGATGTCCCAGCAAGCGATTTCGAGGATAGACAAGGCCGACATGGTCACTTCGCCCATACGACCAAAATCGCTGATGGTCATACGCGAAACAAGCGTCTCGGTATCAAAAGGATCAAGGCCAATGGCATAGCGCGGAACGGCTTCGGTCAGATAACCCAAAAGCGCGTTGGTGCGGTTGTTGAGGCGCACTTCACCGAGGCCGTAAATTCCTTCGTCGGTATCGACTTTGACAAAGGTGAGGTTACGCCAAGGGGTTCCAAGGACTAAGGGTGTGACAGCAGTGATTTTCATGATAATTCTCCCGGTTGCAGCCAGATTTTGGCAACTGATGAACCATGTAATAATTCTTCGAAACAGGCTTTGCCAGCGCTGAGGGGTTCGATACGAGTCCATTCGGGACGGAGCGCAAAGCGGCCTGAAGCGAGGCTATCAAGGGCGACTTTGAAATCCAAGGGGTTGTAGGCGAAAGAACCGTAGCTGACAATCTCGCGCCGGATCAAATCATTAATCGGCAGTGATGACTCGGCCTCGTGCAAGCCTACCCAGACCACGCGTCCACCGGCACGAACAGCTTTGGCGCAGCTTAGGCGGGTACTGGTGGCACCGACCGCATCTACGGCGATGTCAACCGAACCAGTCCATTCTTTCAGATTGACGGGAACAGCGCCAATTGATTCGACCATCGCCAGCCGTTCGGCATTCAGGTCGGCACAATAGATGGTTTTCAATCCATAGACAGCCAATGCCTGTACGGTCATCAAGCCAATCGGCCCTGCCCCAACGACCAATGCTGTTTCACCGGGTTGAGGCGAAACGACCCGCGCGGTATGTACGGCACAGGCCATCGGCTCGGTGAGGGCGGCGGTGGTCATGGAAATATTGTCGGGCAAGAGCAGCACATTGACCGCAGCCACAGCCACATATTCAGCATTACTGCCGGGGAGCGCGGCACTGAGCAATTTGCGTTTGGCGCACAACTGTTGATGACCGGTCAAACAATACTCGCATTGACCGCAGGTGACCAGCGGATTAGCCGTGACACGCGAGCCAATCTGCAAATCAGGACGGATGACTGCGGCCTGTTGACCAATCTCCGCGATGAGGCCGCTAAACTCATGACCCATAATCAGCGGCGGTTTGCGGAGGGAGTTTTTCCCCTCAAAACCACTGAGTTCCGAGCCGCAGATGCCGGAATAGGCCACATGAATCAGCACTTCATCGGTGTTGATTGTGGGCTGTGGAACATCATGCACCGTTAATTCATAAGGTGCGTCATAAACGAGGGCTTTCATTTAAATGAGTCTCCAATTGTCAGACAATACAGAATACATTTTTTACCGCAGAGACACAGAAGTAATACCAAGAAAGTAATGCGAATGCCAACCCCCACCCTAACCCTCCCCCGCAAGCGATGGAGGGAACCAATC
>JACDGI010000003.1 GCA_013821665.1 Anaerolineae bacterium | reverse complement strand
TCAATCAGTATATCGCAGCGGTTCAATCCGCTACTTCGGAAACCGCGCTGTTGGCCGAAAAAGTAAGGCAGTCCGCACCGGAGAAAGTGCCACCCGGATTGTTAGTGCTAGTCAAGCAAGTGCAAGCGAACGCGGCCTTTTATCGCGTCATGCTGGGGCGGAACGGCGATCCTGCTTTCGTAGACGGTCTGCGCCAGATGAGCGAAAACCGCTATCGCTATTTGTTTTCACAGTACACTACCGATCCCAACACAACAGTACCGCCGACCGACATGAAACTCGCATATATCTCTCATGCCAGTGTCGGGGCACTGTTATGGTGGTTGGAGAACGACCAGCCCTGTAGTGCGGAGCAGATGGCTATCTGGTTAGGACAATTGAGTATGACCAGCGCCGGTTTGACCGGTGTACAGCGTTCATCTACAGCCTAATCGTGAACATTTAGCTATTGACTGGACGGCCAACTTTCAGTGCGTTTACAAAATCTCGCACGGCACTCATGGTTTGGTCAGGAGTTTCAAGGTGCGGCAGGTGACCTGTTTTGGGGAGTATTTGAAAGGTCGCGGTCGGGATAGCAGCGGCATAAGCCCGACCATAGGTTGGCGTGACAATGCCGTCACTGTCACCCCACAGTACCAGCGTGGGAGTCTTGACTGCGCTCAACCGCTTGAGCAGGGTAGGGTCAGTCATCGAACCACCATAGACCGCGAGGGTTTGGCGATTAGCCGCCATGCCTGCCTTCTGAGCGTCGGTCATAGCTGATGGGTCTATACGGAAGGCGGTGGGTTTGTAGTAGCTGAGTTTAGATAGGTCATCCAGCGAGATTTTGAAAATATCAACCACAGGCTGACCTTCAAGGTTGATACCTGTCGCGTCCGCTAAGATGAAGCTGCTGATACGGGGGCTATCGAGCAAAGCCATTTCAGCCGCAATCCAGCCACCAATCGAGTTGCCGATGACGGTGACATTTTGGATATCAAGCTGGTCGATCAGCGCGATGTAGCTCTCAGCCAGTGCGCCGATACTGTTCAGCCAATCAGGGCGCGACGTGCCACCGAAACCGGGATGTGTGGGCACATAGACATGGGCATGATCATCAGTTGCGAGTCGCTGCGCGAAACCGCTTACGGACTGTGGGCCAGCGCCACCGTGCAGGAGTAAGAATGGGGAACCGTCACCGAACTCGCTCACTGAAATCGTGACCTGTTTGTCGTCAGCCAAAGTGATTGTATATGTCGTCATCTAGATACCTCTGTGTTTACCATCAATGGATAAGACGATAAACTGATTACTATCAATCGACAAGTAGGCACTTTGACAGAGGGTTAGTATCCAATGGAAACCAGACTCAGAATCCATGATGTGTACGATAAGAACTGTCCGACGCGCCATGCCTTAGACCGGATAGCGGATAAATACACGGTTCTAGTGATTGCTTATCTGCAAGACAGGCCGCGCCGATTCAACGAACTCCAACGCATCATCACAGGCATTTCCCAAAAAATGCTGACGCAAACCCTGCGCAGTTTGGAGCGAGACGGTTTGATCACGCGCACGATTTACCCTGAAGTGCCGCCGCGCGTCGAATATGCGTTGACCGCTTTGGGCGAAACGTTGATCGATCCCTTGGCTGCTTTACGCACTTGGGCCGAATCGAATATCGAAACGGTTATGGCATCTCAATCTGCCTATGATGAGAAGCATTCCTAAAGCGGTCGTAAATGTAATCGACACGCAAGGCGAATTCCATTATGCTTATTTCACATGCTCGGTGAATTTGGACTTGATGTTGCATTCAACACGGATTTAGGTATTGATGAGGTAGTTCGTTACTGGATGAGATGCCTCTTATCCTCATAAAACGGGCTGCTGTACCAAGATGTTTTTCTGACCGAGCATTTTTATCACTGTTCTATTCATTGTTAAAAGAAGGTGCATTGTGTCTTTCCGCGAGTCGAAACGTCCTGCGCCCCTTAAGCCGAAAGTCAAGTCTCCCCGTCCTCATGAACATGCCACCGATTCTGTAACACCCTTACAACAAACACTTGGTAATGCCGCCACCCAGCGTAGTTTGAACACCGATCCTGCTAATCCGGCTGATTTACAAAACCGAATTGCCACATTGCAACCGATGATTGGCAATTCAGGTGTACAGCGGATGATGAAAAGTCAGCCGAGCAGTGTGGTCATTCAGCGGCAGCTCAGGATGACCAGTGCTAATTTGAGCGGAAAAAAGGAACAGACCACTTTTGGTAAAGTGTTTGATAACGCCAGCAGCAGCACATTTCGTGCCATTGAAGAAGCACTCGATCATTATCACAAAACGGGTGTTGATGATGGCCTTGTACAGGAAAAGTTTTTAAGCGTTATTATCAACCGAACCAAAGAATGGTTGGATGATAAGAGTCATAAGAAAGCCTCAGACCAACAGAAGCGAGACAGCCTCAATATTCTGCTGGGCGAGGCCAGAACTGAGTATCATCGGGTGATTATTACCAAAGAGCTGGGTGTACCCCGTCTCACGGCTGATGGACTTAACCCGAACGATGTGGAACAGTTCTGGCAGGTTGTTCTGGCGTTTGACCAAAACGATGCTAAAACCGCTTTATTTATCTTTGGTAAGATCAAATCGAAGTTGGGCGACGGGGCTAGCTTGATTGAATCGTTCATGAAGCGTAATCAAGTCTCAAAAATTGATCCTGAACTTAGCGGTGTCATGAATAACCCCAAATTTGAGATGAAATCTCATGCTGGAAACGCCAATGCGATTAATTTGGTTAAGGCGCAGGCTCAACAGAAGTTAGCTCGCTTAACCAAGCTGCAAGGGGATGCTAAGAAGCTGGATGCATTCTATCGCGCTGATCGAGAAGATATGATTGCGAAAAAGCAACCACAGCCCACTTACGCGGATCTTCCTGCGGACAAAAAAGCGCTTTATGTGCAGCTTGAGGATAAACAATATGTTCCCGATGCCCTGAAAATTCTAAAGTATCCACTTTTACAACCCGGTTTGCCTGAAGCGCTTGAACTTTCAAAACTGACGCGAGAAGCCGAACACTATCAGGCACTTATTTCGGATAAGGCCATCAAAGATAAAAAGGGCGAAAAAGGGTTTGATAAGTTTACCGATACCGAACTTTTTGGGGTGATGGGCTATACCTCTAACCTTTATGGTGCCATCAATTCACCACTGCGTTTTGATGTAGGTGATAATACCAAGTTCACTGCCGGTCATGCGGCTCTGGCTGGATCAATTACTTCAGCATTGAATAAAATCAAGCCGTTTAAAGGTGATGTGTACCGGCATGGCGGCGACTTCAAAGGTTATTCCAGCGTGAATGTTGCTGGCGCTGTGGTCAGCGATATGGCACCGCTCAGTACAGCGATTGATCAAAAAGGGCCTGCGAGCGCGGCTGAACAGCATGAAGTGTTGGAGATTTTGACCTCAGTGGCAGGTCGAGATGTTTCCAAAATGTCGATGTTTGGTGGTAAAGAAGGCGAAGTGCTTTTTGCGCCCGGTACACGCTTCCGTGTGGTGGCGGCTTTCGAGCGAAATCAGGCCATGTGGGGGCAAGAACATAAGCCGGAGCAGTGGGCAATTCGCGGCCAACGCGATATGGCATACTTTGCTCAGGCGATGGCTGCTGTCGAAAAAGATGATCGTAAAAAAGAATTTCATCGTGTTGTCATTAAAGTGGAAGTGGGATAGCTTGCTTTTCCCGCACCGCTGAGAGGCATTCAATGGACAGCCTCATCAAGGCGTTTTTCGTAACATAAACTGACTGGATCATCCCGGTAAGGTCCGAAAGGTGGGATGCGTTGGAAGCCATAACTTTCATATAATCCGATGGCTTCCTTCTGGTGGATGCCAGTTTCGAGTCGCAGCAGTGACACATCATGCTGACGACTGTAGCCGGCTAGATGATCGAGCAACTTCCGTGCCAACCCTAATCCACGAAATTGAGGTCTGACGTACATCCGTTTGACCTCGCCGTATTCGCTGCCCACGATCAAAATACCGCCGCAAGCTGCCGCTTCACCATCAACACGCACCACGAAGAAGGCAACCCCATCTCGGAGCAGCTTTTCGATGCTAAATCCGTGACGACTTTCAACCACATACAGTGGAGATAACACTGAATCAAGTTCAGCAATCAACTGCATGGCATCGCTGCTATCCGGTTGTTCTTGGGTAATGATTGTCGGCATGTTTCCCCTTAGCGCCTTAAGATAATGACATCAAAACCAGAATTGAACCGCAAAGATGCAAAGTACGCAACGATTTTTCATCACAGCAGCACACAAAGTGTATTTAGTCCACTAAGGTGACAATTGTCACCTTACTACTGACACGGAAGTCACTTTAGGGGCGATTTTGCTTGAGTCTCGCTCACATCGGCTGTTATACTGCGATTATTGAATATAACAAGTTGTTTTACTGAATGATTTTATCCGGCGAAGATGTCAGAAAAAACCTTGTTTATAGACGTTTTAATCTCATATTCGCCTTAGGAGTAACCAAATGAAATACCTCAATAGTCGTCTTTCAGCAGCAATGTGGGCAAGAGTCTTATTACTCTGGCTCATGCTCACTATCGGAGCCTTAGTAGTCGGCGTGGTCGCAATAGGGCTAGGCCAATTTATCCAAGGTAATATTCGCACTGAACTGTCATCACAACAGATTTCGTTTTCACCAGCCGATCAGATGGCTGATGCGGAAAAGGCAATCCCGGGTATGGTGGAAAACGCAGGACAACCTCTCACAACAGGTAACCAAGCCCAAATTTACTCCAAACTCATGGCACTGCATGTGCAGGAAGCAGCCGAGGGCGCAGGCTATACGGATGCTACCTACGCAACCCTGGGCGGTATAGTGAACCAATTGAAAGCAGCGGTGAAAACTATAGATCCCAAGGATCAAACTGCGATTGACGCTGCACAAGCAAAGGTAACAGCCGCCAGTAATCTCCGTAACACAATGTTGACGGCAAGCACCCTTAGAGGAAACCTGCTTTCTGCCTATGGCTGGGACAATGTTGCCAATGGAGTTACCGCAGCGGGATCGGCCATTTTGGTGCTCGCTGCCGTGTTCTTGGTGCTGTTCATTTATGAATGGCGGCACGGTCACTTACCTCCAACTGAGGCGTAAATTCCGAACGCTGTAATCTTTAAACCGATAACCGATACCTCCGTATGCTCAATGCTGCGGAGGTATTTTTTTGCACTTAAATGATGACCGAAATCATGAACGCCACCCGCTTAGATGCCACATGAACCAGCGGGCTTTAGTCTTTGTTTTTACTGCGCCGCTTGCGGGCTTTGGTCAGCGGTTCATTTGATTCTGATTTTTTCTCATCCGATTGTGGTGGGGAATCGTTCATCAAATCGGCGATGAGGCCAGCGGTGTCAATTTCTAACGGCGGTAGATTCTCCCCGTTTTCTCCCTCCATCGCTTGCGGGGGAGGGCTGGGGTGGGGGTTTACTGCGCCTAGAGATGAGGTAGTTTCTTCAACCTTGTCTGGGAAATTTGATTTAGGCTGGGAAAGGCTCGCCCCATCAACCTCACCCCACACCTGTTGATTGAGGCGGTTGACGGTGAGTACCGCATTTTCGACCAAGGCGGTTTGCACCACCGCGATTTGATTATGCTGGGCGAAATAAGCACGGCCTTCGGGCATGATTTCGGCGGGAAGTTGGCTGGTACGGATGCCAAAGACCGCTAGACTCTCGCGGTTGCTCAAGCCGAAGCCGCTGCGATGCAGCAACAACTGTCGCAGAAGAGGATCGCCAGTGCGTTCCATATAACCCGCTATCCAGAAATGCACACCAGACTCCGTTGGTAGCCGAGCCAAATCACGTAGCCGTTTGAGTGTTTGTCCACCCGATGCCAAGAGGGCTTCGCTGGTTGCGTCGTAGTCATCCATGACGATGACAGTATGTGCGTGATGAGCCGGTGTTTGGGCTAAGTTGGTTTCTAAAAGGGTAAGCTGCGCGTCTAAAGCGGCAGAGTCGGTCACACGGTCGATGACATGCTTTAGCCCATCGAGCGCCCGCAAACTGCGACCACTAAAATCCACTAACAGCACACGTAAATCTTGAGGTGAATAAACACCGGCAGCGCTTAATACGGCTGCTTGTAAGAGGTTGGTTTTGCCGGTTCCCGGCGCACCCGCGATGACAAAATGAGGGCCATCCTCCGTCCAATCGAGTTGGAAAGTTTGCAAACGGTCATCATCCATGCGTCCCAACGTTGTCATAATCTGACGCTCATGACCGTAATCACTATCTTGTATTACTCCCTCCATCGCTTGCGGGGGAGGGCTGGGGTGGGGGTTGCTTTGGGTATTCTTCGCCAGTGGCAAACTGTTCAATGGAATTTTGAGCGGCAGTTCCCCAATCGGGGCAGGATTTTGGGTTTGATCGGTCGGGGTGCGGCGAGCGTCCAATCCTTGTAGTGCGGCATAACCTTGACGCAAGCCATCCACAACTTGACGTAAGGCTCGCAGTACATCGCCATCCTCATCAATACGTTCGATGGTGCTGGGAAGTGCGATCTGAACGAGTAGGGGTGGGGCTTGTTGAATGTAGCCACGTCCGCGCGGGAGTGAGCCTTCGGCCTTGCGTTCGATCTGCCCGACTGCCGCGTTCATATCGGCGGTGTTGCCCAACTGCAAGACGATCCGCTGCAAAATGAGGGAACGCGTCCGCTCAGGAATGGCTGCTAAACTACTGGTGGTCATCACCAGATAAATGCCAGCGGTGCGTCCTTCATTGACCAAGCGGTTGAAGTCCGCCATATGCTGCTCATAATAGGCATCGCGGAACTGCTCGTACTGGTCGATGAAGACCACAATCGTTGGGCCGTTGAGCGCCTCGGCGTTGGTCTGGCGTTCGTTGAGGGTTTGCATCAGCCGCCGGAATAGCCGCCGGACACGCTCGGCTTCTGTGCCCTGAATGACGCGTTCAGCATGGGGCAGATCGCTAATGTCGTTGAGTCCCGCGCCAGTGAAACTCAAGAAATAAAGATGCAAGCGTTCGGGCGAATGAAGCAGCGCCAAACTCAGCGCGAGTGTTTTGAGTAAAGTGGTTTTGCCAGTGCCGGGGCCGCCCATGACCAGTAGATGTCCATCTTTGGTGTGCTCGTGATCACTGGTGTTGAGGTGTACCCACAACGGTTCCTGCGTCCGGTTATAAACATCGTCGATCAAGCCAATTGGTGCGCTGCCCGTTTTAATCAGTTCGCCATGTTGATCGACACCCGGTAACAGCCAAACACGTCCATTCCAACCATCACCACCGCCGCGATTAAACACTTCACGCAAACTGATGCGTTCTTCGAGTGGAGGCAGCAATAATGGGGCGCTGTTTGGGATGCCGCTTTCGCGGGCGTAACTGGCTAACATATCGCTGATGGCGCGGGCAGTGGTGTAGGGTTCGTCACCTGCAATCTGGGTGTATTGCGATTCATCGTTGAAGGGGAGTAAATCAATCATGCCGTGATTGGTGATAAGCTCCAGCGAAATACTTTCGCCTGTTTCAGCGTCTTGCTGCGGTTGCGTTAGAAAGTCGCTGCCGACATAAGCCGATTGGAACTGCTTGAACAATCCACGTTCACCGACTTGGAAGTAGCCGCGCCCCGGCCAGCCAATTGGCAGATAAGCCGCATCCGGTCGGCGGATCATCGCGCGGCTGGACTCGATATTTTGAACGCGCAAGCAAATCCGAAATTGAAGGTTGGCGTTCATCTCGTCGGTGATGACATCCATCGGGCTTTGGGTGCCGAGGATCAGGTGCAAGCCCAAACTGCGTCCGACCTGTGCCGTTCGTACCAACTCGCGCATGAAGTCCGGCATCTCACGGGCGAGTTGAGCAAATTCGTCCACGATGACAAACAGATGGGGCAGGGGATGGTAGGCTGCGTCCTCAATCTGGCTCATGCTGCGCGAGTTGAAACGATGATATTGGGTAATGTCGCGCACATTCATCTTTTTGAGGAACTGCTGCCGCGAACGGGTTTCGGCCTTGAGGGCTTCCAACGCCCGTTCGACCAGCGTGCCATCGAGGTTGGTAATCATGCCGACGGTATGCGGCAAATCGGCAAAAATATTGAAGGCGCTGCCGCCCTTGAAGTCGATCAACAAGAAGTTGACCAGTCGCGGATCGTGTTCCACCGCCAGCGCACAGATCATGGTTTGCAGCAGTTCGCTTTTGCCGGCGCCGGTGGTTCCAGCTAAAACACCATGCGGCCCGTGATGATCTTCGTCCAGCAGCATCTCGGTATCGACGGCCAGACTTTCGCGCCCGATGGTGATGGGATGCGGCAGCACTCCGCGATCAATCGGCCTACGCCAACGTTGACCAAGCCGCAGCTTGAGTTCAGCTACATCATGCGCCGCATAGAGTTCGAGGAAATCAACCTGTCGGGGGATGCGACCACCGACGCTGGCCTCACGCAAGGTGATGGCTGACAGCGCCCGCGCCACATATTCGGCATCTTGCAGCGACAGTTCATCCGCTGCACGTCCGCTGCGGGTGAAGCTGCCCGCGCCAACCCGCGCATATTCAAAGCGTCCATCGGCTTCGACCTGCACAACGGCGTGACATTCACTCGGCGCATTTTCGACACTGTTGACGAGGCAAATAGCCGAAACACCGACGCTGGCACCATCGCGTAAAATGGTTCGGGTGATGGGTTCACCTTCCGCCAATTGTGTGCCATCGAAGATCACTAACAGATGCGGTAGCTGCCCACTGTTGGGATGTGCTTTGCGCTCGTCGATGACTTGACTCAAGTTACTGAGCAAATGGTGGATATTGTCGCTGTCGAAGGCTAGTAAATCGCCACCACCGCCTTGATGCATCTGGCTGGTATGCGGCAGCCATTCCATCCAACGCCATTCGTCGTAGCTGCTTTGCGCGGCGATCAAGTGCATATGGAATTCTTGGGGTGCGTGGCTGGTGGCGAGATGACAAACGGCTGCTCGAACGACTTTCAAAACCGCGCTGCGTCCGCCGCAAATCGCCAGTGAACTGGTTTGTTGAAGTGAGGCGACGATTGGCGCGGGATCGAGATAACGGTAAGTTTCGGCGAGGGCTTGCGCCCGTAAACCGCCTTCGCTGCTGTCCGATGTGCCGAGTTTAGCTTGCACGGCTGATGGAATCCGTCCAACACCCAGTCTCAGTGCTGCGAAATCAGGGTCTTCAGGCCGCCGTTCCCAGAGTGCCGGGTGCCGTACCAATGCCCGATTGAGGGCTTCATCCGGTGGTGGAAAGTTGGCTTGGAGGATGGCAACCTGCGCGTCCTGTCCGGCTTGGAGCTGTGCCTTTTTTTGCTCTAGTAATCGGATGTAACTCAACATCGCGGCTTGCTGTTGGCGGGTGTTATCCCGTCGCCGCCAACGCTGCGCCAAAATCGTCCCACCGATGGTGAATCCCGCCAGAAACAACAGCGGAATCACCGAGAATAAGGTGTTGGGACTATCAAACGCGCGGAACACATACAGCAGCGCCATCACACCGATGCCCATGACCGGAATCAGTGTCACCAAGGTATTCGGTTCGCGCAGGTCACTGGTGCGCGGTGGGGCAGGGATGTCGACCACGACTTCCGGCACACTTGGCAGTTGCAGCCTCGGTGCGCGGTTGAAGTGGGTGAGTTGTTGCAGTGGTTCGTCAGACAAGAAGAAGTCAGCTTTCTACATGGTTTCGTTTTCGAGGAATAGGCGTAATTCATTGACAAGTCGGAAATTATCACCGTCGGCGACGAATACAGCCTCAATCTCAGGTTCGCCTTGACACCATATTTTGTACTTATGCGTCATATCTTCTGGATTTATATCAAGTATTATCGCTCCTTTTCTTTGAAATGAGAGAAATGTTAATCCATTGTAAGTGATATTGGGCTTTAGTTTCTGAAAATCAAAATGGGATTGCAATACATCTATTAAGGAACGGGCTGTTAATAAATGGGCAGCGTGCGTTCCATTCTGTTTTTGTTCAGCTTGTAATAAGCGATCACATTCTAAGGCAAGTTTATCCCAATTGTTGACTTGCCAATGATAGTCGTACTTAACCGTTATGCTACTTTCTGTTATGTGTGGATGTTCTGATGAATCGTATGCATAACCTGTGCCTACATCACCCCAATCGAATTTGTAATGAATGTATGGTGAAGGATCATTAGTTTCGGGCGGCGATCCAAATTGGGAGGTCAATAATTGTCGATAACTATTTATTTTTTCTGCTATTTGCTCCATCCGCAGAGCATGTTCATGATAATCGTATTTAGTTCTGTCTTTTCTATAAAAAGCGATATAGGACAGCCAATTATTTTCATAATGAACTACAGGGGTTAGAAGAAAACTGTCCAATTTTGTTTTAGAAAACATGTAACTACGCCTATTTATCCCACCATAGCTCATTTTGAGGCGAGGTTTAATAGATGGATATAGTTGGACAAATTCGTCATGCCTAAGCTGCGGATACAGGCGAAAATCATCCCATGTAACCATTCCGGTTTCGCGGTCGATTTCGATCAATTGAGTTTCCTAAAAATTTCCATCTTTGCCGATGTGGAGGGCGCATAGCCATGCGCCCCTACCTAATTACATTAAATGATCTATTGTTTTTCAAATGTTGGATTTTCCTGATCCGATGCCCAAGTAGTTGGATTGTTTTCAACATAGGTGCGTATTCCATCGAGCATTGTCTGGTTCCAAATAATCGTATCGTAGAAACTGCGTTGCCAAACAGGTACATATGGGGTGTCTCGTATCTGGTTGATTTGTGTCGTAGCCACTGACTTAAAACCCGCTATAAATGATCCCAAAGATCGAGGAGGACGAAATAACGTGTTTGATTGAGGTAGGGGCGCACGGCTGTGCGCCCTTAAGTCGCGCACCTCTACAGGCGGCTCACCAATAATCATCACAATACCGTGAATATGGTTAGGCATCACGACAAATGCATCTAAAATAATCTCTTTGCGGATATTGGCACTCTTAAACCAATTATCTTCTACAACACATCCCAACGTGTTGAGTATCATCTCACCATCATTGGTGATCTGACCAAACAAAGAATCGCGTCGTGCGGTACAAACAGTCACAAAATAAGCCACGTCTTGGGCGTAATCGTAACCAGATAACCGAACGCTCCGACGGTGATGTTTATTTGGATCAAAAGGCATTTGGGTGTTTTAGGAATGGTAACCTGGTAAGGTATAACTTCTACTTAATCGTACACCAGAGGGTAATCGCATCAAAATTGATAGTTGATTTTGGTAGGGGCGCACGGCTGTGCGCCCAATTGTGGATATTAAGCCGTCGCGCGTTTGTCGTCGAAGCGCCACATATTGAGGGTCGAATCGTAGACGAGAGCGATATACGGATCACCGACCAATGCGGAGCGCCGACCGTCATTCATCACATAGGAAAATTCCACGTAAACGACGGCATGGTCGCCCGTTTGCGAAACGGTTTTGACGCTGCGGATTTCAACCGTGTTGACCGTATCCCACCAACCCACATAATCAGTGTAATTGTAATTGGGTGCGCAACAGTTGAACTTCTGTTTGAAGGCATCCGTCAACATCGACCAACCGAGATCATAACGGCCTTGACTGACGAGCGCGTAGTAATCTTTGACAGCCTGATCCGGTGTGGTGCTGGCGTTGATGGTGCCATTTTGTGCTGGCAGCGTGAGCGGTAGTGGGGGAGGGGGCAATGTGCCTGATGCGACCAACTGAGTCGGATGAACTTGATTATCAAACGGAATTGGTGTGCGGGTTGGCTTCGCCAGTGTCGAGGTTGCGAGACTCGCAGGTGCGGTCGGCAGATTGGCAACCTCATTGGTACTAAGGTTACAAGCCGCACTGATTAGCACGATAACAATCAACAATCCACTAAGACGCATTGAATACTCCAGCCTCAAAATCATACTTACGAACATTTTAGAACGATTGCTGTCCGTTACTCTAGGCACACTGGCTGTGATTTATTGCCCGATGAGCTATAAACTGTCCTCAAAAAATAAGTGGAAACTCTCACGACACCAATAACCGAAAATAGTATCCTAACTGTATCAGTTCAGGTTATTAAACGTGAGGAGATTAAATCTCATGACAACACTTACAGCCCATGAACAAGCCGACATCGACCGTGCCAATGGTTCCGGTTTACAGCCCGTTGTTTTCGTACATGGTCTGTGGCTGCTCGCCAGCAGTTGGGACAATTGGCGCACTTATTTCGAAGCACAGGGTTTCACCACCATCGCCCCCGGTTGGCCGGATGATCCCGAAACGATGGAAGAAGCCTTGCGTGATCCTGAGGTTTTTGCCCACAAACATATCGCGCAGGTCGCTGATTATTATATTGATGCCATCAGTCAACTGAAGATTAAGCCCATCGTTATTGGTCACTCGTTTGGCGGTATGCTGGCCCAACGTTTGGCAGGTGAGGGCGTATCGCTGGCTACCGTCGCGATTGATCCGGCACCGTTCCGTGGTGTGCTGCCACTGCCGTTGTCAGCCTTGAAGTCGTCATCGGCGATATTGGGTAACCCGCTGAATTACACCCGTGCGGTTCGGTTGACCTACGACCAATTCCGCTATTCGTTCGCTAATGTGGTGGATGAAACCGAAGCGCATGAACTCTATGAGAAATATTCAGTAGCCGGTTCCGGTGTGCCGGTTTTCCAAGCCGCGACCGCTAATTTTAATCCGTGGACGGAAGCGCAGGTCAATACTACTAATCCAGACCGCGGCCCGCTGCTGATTATCTCCGGCGAGTTTGACCACACCGTCCCGTGGGCGATTGCTCATGCTTCCTTCAAACAGCAGGAGCATAACCCCGGTGTGACCGAAATTAAGGAAATCCCAGATCGTGGACATTCGTTGACGATTGATCGCGGTTGGAAAGAAGTGGCCGAAACTGCCTTGGAATTTGTTGGGAAATATGTGCCTGTAACCCAGTAGTTGCAGCCAAGCACCGGTTCTTCATCTATGAGGAAGCCGCCGACCATCAACGCGATGCCATTGATGCGGCATTGGTACAAAGGACACTACCTGCCTTACAAGACGCAAGCGGCTAGGGCATCAAAATATCATTTCAGGACGCACCACTCGTGCGTCCTTTTTATTGTTTTGCGTATAGTCATTAACTACTATCCCTCTAAATTATCCTAACCGCATAGACCATTCATATTTGGCAATAAAACGCCACAGGAGCATACTCAACCTGAAACAAATTTTTTAAAGCTATTCGAAGGAAAAATCATGCAATATACAAAACTCGGTCGCTCAAATCTGACCGTTAGTAAAATTTGTTTGGGAACCATGCACTTCGGCACACTGGCATCTGATGATGAATCTTACCGCATCATGGATAAAGCGCAGGAAATGGGTATCAATTTTTTTGATACGGCCAACGTCTACGGCAGGGATGTTTACTGTGGTCGCACCGAAGAACTCATCGGTAATTGGTTTCAAAAGAGTGCAGGCCGCCGCGATCAAACGGTTCTCGCTACCAAAGTTTATGGCAACATGGTTCCCGCGCCACAGCCACCCAACGAAGAAGCAGGTCTTTCAGCTTACAAAGTTCGCAAACATGCCGCTGATTCGCTCAAACGCTTGCAAACAGATCACATCGATTTGTACCAAGTTCACCACATCGACAGCCGCATCAGCCTCGAAGAATTCTGGACGACCTTTGACCGTCTGATTAACAATGGCGATGTGTTGTATATGGGCACCAGCAATTATTCCGGTTGGGGATTAGCCAAGTATCAGATGTACGCTTTGCAGCACGGCATGGTGGGCTTTGTCTCCGAGCAATCGCAGTACAACCTCCTCAGCCGCTACCCTGAATTGGAAGTTTTTCCCGCCGCGAAGGATTTCGGCATCAGCATTATTCCTTATATGCCGTTGGGCGGTGGGATACTGACAGGCCGCAAGAAAGCTGACGCTGGCCCACGCACCTCACAGGTCGAAAAAGAATATGATCTGAATATGGATACCAACCAGCAGTTGGCTGATTTCTCGGCGCTGTGCCAGGAAATTGGTGAGAAAGAAGCGGTTGTCGCGATTGCGTGGGTGCTGGCAAATCCTGCCGTCGCCTCAGCGATTGTTGGCCCCCGCACCGTCGGACATCTCGATGGCTTGGATCGTGCCGCCGAACTCCAACTTGATCCCGTCCACATCGCACGCTTGAATGACATATTCAACATCAACACTGGCCGCCAACTTAAGCCAAATGTACCAGCCCCACAAGCCTTCGCTTGGTAAATCACTGACGCAGAGTAGGGGAGAGTCTTCGATTCTCCCTCATTTTCGTTCACTTCTCCGCCTATCCTAACTGAATACACTTTTGGTCTTCACACATATGTACAAACGCGATTTGTGAGCTGTTGTATGATTTGTGTGCATACCGAAGATTAACTTTTGATAGGCACACTATGCGTTATTTACCACGCTTTCTTCTCATCGCAGTCGCCTCGCTGTTGGTCACATTTTCATTCACAACAAGTAATTCCCTAGCGGCAGCCGGTGGATTGACTCTGCCCGCAGGTTTTGTGGATGAAGTGGCTTACGATGGTCTGCTTGCCCCACGCGCCTTCACCTTTACACCGGATGGACGTGTACTGGTTGTTGAGCGGGGGAGTGCTGCTTCGGACAACCCTAACTTGGCGAGCATTCGCGTCTTTAAAAACGGAACTTTACTGCCGACCCGCGCTTATACTCTCAACACTTGTGGCGATTCGGAACGGGGTTTGCTGGGTATCACCGTCGATCCTGATTTCTTGAACAACGGCTACATCTATATTTACTACACACGTCAAGCGACTGCTGGCTCTGTTAGTGATGCGTGTGCCAAGGGTACCTTTGCCAGCGGCAATACGGGTGGGCCGCGCAATCGCATCTCGCGTTTAACGATGTCCGGTGATGAGGTTGTCCCCGGCAGCGAACGCGTTTTGATCGACAGCATCATCACCGAGCAGGGCAACCATAACGCGGGTGATTTACATTTTGGCCCGGATGGTTATTTGTACGCCTCGACTGGTGATGGTGCAGTCACATGGACATCACCGGATACAGGTACGCTCAACGGCAAAATCATCCGTATCTTGCCCACAGCGGGCGATGCTGGTGGATACACCACAACGGGCAATCCCTATGATGGCGATCCTCTATCCCGTACTTGCTCACTGCCAAGCGACATCCACGCACAGGGACATTCTACTGGCCCGTGCAAGGAGATTTATGCCAAAGGTTTTCGCAATCCCTTCCGTTTTACCATGCAGCCCGATATGGCCGGGATACCGGGTACCGGTTCACCCTTTATTGGTGATGCAGGACAAAACACATGGGAAGAGGTTGACCAAGTTCAAACTGCCGGTGGTGATTATGGCTGGCCGGTACGCGAAGGCTTTTGCGCCAACGGTATCATGTGTACGCCGCCGTATCAAAGTGGCGGCTACGACAATCCCATTTATGCCTATTCGCATAAGGTCGGCAGTTCCAGCGTCAGTTCGGTCATCATCGGCGGTGATTTTTATACGGGCGGCGCGAATTATCCGCCTCAATACATGAATAATTACTTTTTCGCCGAGTTTGAACGGGGCTTTATCTCACGTTTGGTTTACAACGCTGGACAGTGGGTTGTTCAAGATTTTGCGACCGGCGGCAGTGGCATCATCGGTCTGAAGCGTGGTCTAGATGGCAACTTATACTATTTAACGTTCACTTCTCCAACGGCTCGTATAAACACCATCCGCCGCATTCGCTACGTTGCACCAGCCAATGCAGCCCCAGCGCGTAATTACTTCACGACTGATACACCGACGCTGACATGGAACCGTGTCACTTTCGCGCATCATTATGTGCTGCAAGTGAGCAAAACAAGCGATTTTATGGGTGCGCCTACCTATCAAGCCGGAAATAATTTGAGCTATATGCTGCCATCATTGTCGGATGGGTTTTACTACTGGCGTGTAGCCGCTTGCTCCTCAACCGTGACGTGTGGCAATTGGAGCGCGACGGACACCTTTGTAGTGGATGTCCCTTAATGACCATCAACTTGGATTACCCTCAAAAGCCTTTTCTTATATCGTGCGAATTTTCACACAATATGTACAAATCGACACTTGCGAGATGTTGTATGATATTTACGCGTTGATGTTTTCAACATAACAAGGGTTATCGTTGATTTAGTTTGATAGGCGCAATATGCGATATTTACCTCGCCTGATTTCGTTTGTAGCGGCGTTCGTGTTGGTCGCGATTTCATTCAGCGGAGGCAGTCCAGTAGCGGCAGCCAGCCCCTTAATTTTACCGACTGGTTTCGTTGATGAACCGGCTTACAGCGGTCTGCTGGCACCACGAGCCTTCACCTTTATGCAAGATGGACGTGTTTTGGCATTGGAACGAGGCGGTATTGTCGGCGGTAATGTGACCAACGATAGCAACTATTCCAGCGTCCGCATATTCAAGAACGGTGCTTTGCTGCCGACCCGTGCTTTAAGCTTGAACACCTGTGGTGATGCCGAACGCGGTGCGCTGGGTATCGTAGTCGATCCTAACTTTGTCAACAATCCCTACATTTATATTTACTATACACGGCAAGCCACCACTGGCCCGGCCTGTGGATACAATACCTTTACAGATCCTGACCCCAACATCAGGAACACTGGCCCGCGCAACCGCATCTCACGCTTTACCATGACAGGTGATGTCATAGATCCCGCCAGCGAAATCGTGCTGATTGACAGTATCGTCACCGATGTGGGTTACCACAACGCCGGTGATCTGCATTTCGGCTTGGATGGCTACCTCTATGCCTCGTCGGGGGAGGGCGGCTTATCATGGACATCAGGCCGTGCCGACACACTCAACGGCAAAATCATCCGTATTAAGCCTACGGCGGGTCTGGCTGGCGGTTATACCACCACGGGCAACCCGTATGATGGCACTTCTGGTGCGCGTAACTGCGCACTACCGGCCTCAATTGCCACTGAAAATTCACCCCTCCCATTTTGTAAAGAAATTTTTGCCAAAGGCTTCCGTAATCCTTTCCGCTTCACCATTCAGCCCAACCTTGTAGGTATTCCCAACGGAGGTTCGCCCTTTGTCGGTGATGTGGGTGGTGGCGCGTGGGAAGAGATTAACCAAGTCCAATCCGGTGGCGATTATGGGCATCCGGTACGCGAGGGCTACTGCCCCGGTGGTGTCGTTTGTCAGCCGCCTTATCAGTATGGTGGCGTGTTAGCAGGCTACAATAACCCCATTTATGCCTACCCGCATGTGGTGGTCAATGCCAACTTCGACTCAGCCGTCATTGGTGGCGATTTTTATACCGGCACCGCCAATTATCCGGCTGCCTACTTCAATAATTATTTCTTTGCTGACTTTGCGCGGGGCTTTATCGCGCGTATGGTCTACACAAACGGTCAGTGGATACGTCAGGCTCAAAATTTCGCTTCTGGTGGTTCCGGTATCATCGGGCTAAAGCGCGGACCGAATGGTAATTTGTATTACCTCAGCTTCACCACCGAAACCAGCGCCGTGGATGGTATCCGCCGTATTCGCTACACGGGTGCGACCAACCAGCGGCCCACCGCCCAAATCAGCGTTAATCCGCAATCTAACCCGCTTCTCACCACTACCTATACCTTCTCGGCTGCCGGTACAACCGATCCTGAAAATAATGTGCCCTTTACCTACCATTGGGACTTCGGTGATGGCACACCGGTTGTGAATACCAGCACGCCGACGACAACCCATGTTTATACAACGGCAGTCAACCAAACCGCCACTCTCACGGTGACTGATCACGGTACGCCGCCAGCCATCTCACTGCCAGCAACTGTCACGGTTTATCCCGGTAACACAGCGCCCAGCGGCAGCATTGTCTTGACCGATACCACCACGCCCGCGCTCACGACAACTTACTATGCCGGTGATGTCTGGAATTACTCGGCCATCAATGTCACGGATGATGTTGCGCTGCCCGCCAATGCGGTTTCGTGGGAAATCGTCTTCCACCACCAGCATCATACACATCCCTTTATTCCAGTGGCTGTGGGTAACAGCGGACAGTTCACAATACCGAATACCGGTGAACTTGATCCGGTGGTCTGGTATCGTGTTCATCTGTATATCACCGATTCGCGTGGTCAGCGGACGGAGGTCATCCAAGATATACATCCGGTGACGCAAGTGTTAACTTTTGACAGCATCCCGCCCAATGGAACGGTGACGATTGAAGGGGCAACTTTCCCAACACCACTGACCCGCACGCGTGTTGTCGGTATGCATTTCACCGTCACGGTACCCTCTCCACAGACGATTTTGGGACACGCCTATACCTTCCAAAGTTGGTCGCAAGGTGGCACGCAGCAGCAAACCATTGTGGTGCCGCCAGCCGATACCACCTACATGATCAACTTTTTGCCGCCGAAGAATTACTTCACGACAAATACGCCAACGCTGACATGGAATCGTATCACTTGGGCGATTAGCTATGATGTGCAAATCGCTAATAACGCCGCCTTTACGAACACACCAACGCTCTACCACGTCGGGAATAACTTAACGTTTACACCTCCCGCGCCGCTGAATGACGGCCAATATTTCTGGCGGGTGCGTGCGTGTTCGTCGTCGAGTTGCGGCACATGGAGCGCGGCGGACACGTTTATCGTTAATGGGCCGTAGCTTGTAAAGTAAAGTCTCGAAAGTAAGTTGAAAATGAACTACCACTCTGGGCTTAGCTCCCTGCCTCGTTTACGGGGGAGGGTTAGGGTAGGGGTGGTATTCGCATTATTTTCTAGGTCTTACCAATTAAGGTCACTTAACCGACAACAAAAGAGAGACGAAAGGACACCCTTCGTCTCTCTTTTTATGAGCTAAATCAGCGAAAATTGTTAGCGCCTAACGAAAAACAATCCCACCAATGCACCGACCACGACTGCCGGAAACAGCGTCCGTGATACACGGGTGTTGGCTTGCACCAGATGGTCAAAGTCACCGGAGACGCGCCCCGTTTCGGGGATTGTGCCGAACAAGGTGGTTTCGCCATTGTCGGGACGTTCCGATTCTTGAGCGCGGAACATGGTGCCACCTGCGGTCATCACTTTGTCGGTTAAGGCAGGGCTAATGCGTTCCATCATGCCGAACAATTTGCCACCACCGCCCACATATACATCGCGCTGTGGATGTTCAGCCGCATAAACAATCGCTTCAGCCACCGATTCGGGTTGATATACTGGCCCCGCTGGACGTGGCAGGACACCTAACTTCGATAGGGCATGATTGAAAAAGGGCGTATTCATAGCGGCAGGCATAATCAGTGTGACGTTGATGCCGCTCTGCGCGTTGTCGAGTTCCATACGCAGCGCTTCGGTATAGCCTTTAATGGCGTGTTTGGAAGCGGCATAGGCCGAGTTAAAAGGCAGCGCCATCTGCGACTCGACCGATCCCACATTGATGATGGTGCCGCTGTGCTGTTTTTCCATGTAGGGTAGGGCGGCTTTGACCCCATGTACCATACCCATGAAATTGGTCTGCATGACTTGGTGCGTCTCTTCGACTGACGTTTCTTCAGCCGTAGCATAGACTCCCACACCCGCGTCATTTACCCATGTGTCGATCCGTCCGAAGGCTGCCATTGCAGAATGCGCCAGATGTTCGACCTGTGCCCATTCCGCCACATCGGTTGGCACAACTAACGCATCACTCCCCAGTAAACGGATCTCATCGGCCACTTCTTGCAGTCCGACCACGTTACGTGCTGCCAGCACAATTTTCGCACCGGTCTTGCCGAAGCGCAGCGCTGTTGCCCGTCCGATACCGGATGAAGCACCGGTAATGACCACCACCTGATCGCGTAAATGAGGAGTCATGTGTCTAATCCTTTTTCAATAAGGCACACGAAGATATGCCTCAACCTTACAATGAGTATAAATAGATCAGGTTGTCGGCTCATGGGTCAGGTGGGTAAATAGAGGTTGCTGCTTAGCCTATCGTCAAAGTTAAGCGGTAATGTGGCTTCATGAAAGTCGTGAGCTATAAACCCCGTATAAGTATGGTTCCCTCCATCGCTTGCGGGGGAGGGTTAGGGTGGGGGTTGGTTTGGTGCTTTAGCCCGGCGATTCCCCAGCAGGAGGCTTGGTGCCAGCGGCTTTGGCACCCATCGTATCGGCTTCAGTGTCCAAGCTTTTATCCGTGTTAGTGTGTGTGCCTTCCATCTGGACAGTCGGCTGCACGCGTCCCTGCTTTTGCTGGACGACATGCCACGCTTCATGCGGCAGATGGCTTTCCTGCCCCGGCCCGACATGAATATCCGTGCCTTGAGCGTAAGCCAGCGCCTGTAGCTGCGCGGGTTTGGGAGAATTATAGTGAACCTGCACATCATCCATCGACACGCCGGATAAACTTTCGACGCCGCTTTTGAGGTTATCCGGCAATCCAGTGTTATTGACCTTACGCATAATCAAACGGCCCACTGCCTGATTGCCAATCAAGCCTTGAAGTTGGATCAGATGCGCCGGATTCGTCAGCGATTGATTAACGACATGTTTATTTTCGGACGCAGTTGTCCGCTTAGCTTGATGGGCTGCATCATCGGGCTTAACTTGCTTGGGCGCATGTTCACTCATGGATAATCACCTTTAGTTGGTCTATCCATGATAAGAGTTTTCGCCTTGCAAGGCAAGAAAAAGATAGCGGACGCACGACGTCATGCGCCCACTATCATCGACTATTACCCTAATCCGGCACGAAGTCAATCTTCTCGGCGTCGGTCAATCCCATGCCCAGTTCCCACAGTTGCAGCCGTGCTTTGGCATCATAGGCTTGGTCGTTGGCGCGTGCTTCCTGTTGATGATCGAAGTACTTGCCTGTCACACCATCCAAGGCTGGATCAGTCGCCAAGTGCATGACAGAGTTCACGCCATCTTCCAGTGTGTCCATCGTGCGCCCGAAATATTCTTTCACCATTTTGGTCGGCATCAAGGAGGCCGGATGCAGCGCGTTCACGGTAATACCTTCGTTGGCTAGCTGCTCTGCCAGATCAAACGTATACAGAATTTGTGCGAGCTTGCTTTGGCGGTAAGCATCCAGCGGTTCATAGTGCTGCTCCATCATCACATCATCAAAGTTGATGGGATATTGCCCCGCCGAACTCACATTGATGATGCGGCTGGGTGCGCCTTCCTTTAAAGAGGGCAGGAGAAGCTGCGTCAGCAAGAACGATGCCAGATAATTGACGGCGAAACGCAGTTCATAACCATCCAAGCTGAAATCCCGCTGCGAATCACCCGGCTTACCACCGCCGGATGCGGCATTGTTAATCAATAGTTCCAGCTTGTCATGATCGGCTTGCACGGCATAAGCCAGATGCCGCACCTCGGCCAATGATGCAAGGTTCGCCCGATAGGTTTCAATCTTGTCGTTGCCACTTTCAGCAATGATTTCCTGCTTGGCTGCCGCTAAGCGCCCATCATCACGCCCGTGGATTAGCACTCGTGCGCCCATTTTCGCCAGCGCCAGTGCGGTAGCTTTGCCCAACCCATCCGTTGCTCCGGTGATGAGTATTGTTTGTTCGTTAATCGGTTTCATCAGGTTCTCCTCGAAATACTAAACCTCCTCTGGCAGTGTAGTCCGATATGTATTAGACCCACAATAGACTTTTTGGCACATCTTGGTAGCCACTTGTACGACTTGAGCTTTGCCTTTTCTAAATCGCCTTTAACAATTGCGTCCTAGAATGGCGCTGTTACCCTCTTGATGCATCCAAAAGGATTTGAACCGTGAAAGCCCTTGCCGTTGTTCCCGGAACGACCGAGTTAAAAATCGTAGAGCGAACCGAGCCGCAAATTGCCGCGCCGGATGAGGTCAAAGTCAAAATGCTGCGGGTTGGCATCTGTGGTACAGATCGCGAAGAAGCCGCTGGTGGACGCTCCAAAGCGCCAGAAGGGCAGGACGAGCTTGTCATTGGGCACGAAATGTTTGGTCAGGTAGTGGCGGTTGGTGAGGCTGTGACCCGCGTCAAAGTTGGGGATTATGCGGTTTTTACCGTTCGTCGTGGCTGCGGCAAGTGTACGGCTTGCCTGATTAACCGTTCGGATATGTGTCGAACGGGTGAGTTTAGTGAACGTGGCATCTGGGGATTGGATGGCTACCAAACCGAATTTGCGGTGGATAAAGAACAATATATTACCCGCGTACCGGCTGAATTAGAGTCTATCGGTATATTGACCGAGCCCTTGGCGGTGGCCGAAAAAGCCATTTCCGAGGCTATGTTGATTCAGAGTGCGCGCTTACCGGATGCCGCTGCTACGCCGGATTGGTTGTTTGGCAAACGCTGTTTGGTGGCGGGTTTAGGCCCAATTGGTTTGCTGGCCTCAGTTATTCTGGCTCTGCATGGTGCGGTCATTTACGGCATGGATGTGGTGGATGAAAATACCATTCGTCCGCAGTGGTTCAAGACCATCGGCGGGCAGTATATTGATGGCCGAACCGTCACGGCAGATAAAGTTGACGATACCATTGGCGAGATGGATTTGATTTTTGAGGCGACCGGTGTGGCAGCTTTGGAATTTAACTTGCTCGATGCACTGGCCTACAACGGTGTTTATGTATTAACGGGTATCCCCGGTGGAGATCGCCCCATCCAGATTGATGGCGCGGATTTGATCCGGCAGCTTGTCCTTAAAAATCAAGTGCTGGTCGGCAGTGTCAACGATGCACAGGGTCATTTCCAGATGGCGGTTGATGACCTCGGACGTGCCCAATTGCGCTGGGGTGATCTTCTACAAAAACTGATCACGCAGCGTCACCCGATGACCGATTTTGAAAACGCGCTTACCCACCACGACGCGGACGAAATCAAGGTCGTTATCGAATGGGGCCAGTCAGCCTAATCCCGTTTGACTTTTGTAGGACGCAAAACCTCGCGTCCTACCTCGCCGGGTTTCAGGTTAATAACCTGAGTTATCGATCAGGTTCTGATGCGGAAAATGCGGAAAATGCAGCAATTATTGCACTTACTGCATAATTCCCGCCGAAATGGCAGCGGGAGGTACGGGAAAAACCGCCGAATTGACATTTTTGCACGGTGGGAGGCTCGGCTGCTGCCACCAAAATGACACAAATTCGGCGGATGTCTCGCTCAATGCCACCGCCGTGCAATTTGTGCATATTGCTGCTGTGTTTGTGGTGGTTTTAAGCGACCGGTGTTGATCGTCGATGCGATCAAGGATGCTCCAAATAGATCAATTTCTACGCCTATTTTAGAACAAAAAGGCTATCAAAGTCAAGTATGTTTGGTTCGAGTTTTCAAACCTGTGTCAAGGTCGTTATCGAGCTTATCCATAACTGACATTAATACAGGTTCTTTGTCGCCTAGCAGGGCATAATGCACACCGGTTAGCCGCTCGGAAACCTCCCACAAACGGGCGGCATCCTCAATATTTCTCCCGCGTGAGATCACGTTGCGCTTGACCACAAGGCCTTTCAAAGCCCAACGCGGCTCGTAGAAATCACCACCTTTGACATCCGGTGCAGATGCCGAATACAACTGGTAGAGTGCGCCCAGATCAGCCGATTGTGACATGGTTGCGCGCAGGAAGGCATACATAACTCGCTCGCCGAAACTTTGCGGTTGATTATTTTGCAGATTGGTTCGCGCATACCCCGGTTGGCTGCCCACGCTGATCACATCGGCATGTGCCGTTTCTAACTTGCGTTGAAGTTCGCGCATGAACAGGATGTTGGCGAGTTTGCTCTGAGCATAAGCTTGATTCGGTCGGTATTCTTTCTCAAACTGCAAATCATCCCAGTGCATCCGACCGTATAAGTAAGCGCCGCTGCTGGTGGTGGCGACACGGCTGTGCGCTGTTGCCAAGATTTTGGGCAGCACCCAACCCGTCAGCGCGAAATGCCCCAGATGGTTTGTGCCGAATTGCAGTTCAAAACCGTCGCTGGTTTTGCCGTAAGGCGGGATCATGATGCCTGCGTTATTCATCAAAATGTCGAGGCGATCATAGCTGGCGTTGAAACGGTCAGCGAAACTCTGCACCGACTTTAAACTGCCCAAATCCAACTGCATCACATTGACTTTGGCTTTTGGCACACGCTGAAACAAATCTTGCCGAGCCTTTTCCAGCTTATCCATGCTGCGGCTTGCCATCACCACCCGCGCACCTTTAGCGGCAAAAGCCACCGCACTCTCATAACCGACACCGCTGTTGGCTCCCGTAATGACCACCACCCGCCCGCTCTGATCCGGCATATCCTTAGCTGTCCATCCATTCATGTTCTTTGCTCCTTTATTTCAACACCGGACACGATATATCGTGTCCCTACAGGTACTGATTATTTGATATATATGACTGATTACTCACTCATTACGGCGTAAAATTTTTTATCGCCTAAGCAATAAATTCAATTTTCCCTCTCTTTTAATTTCCTCCCTCGTTTACGGGGGAGGATTAAGGAGGGGGTTTGTATTTTCTCTCTGAGTCTCTGCGGTAAAAGTCTTCTGTCTTTACCGGGTAACACCCTTCCACAAAATCTCGAAGCCGATGTCGATGTAATAATGGATACCCTCAGGGTGGGTGGTGATGAATTCGACAGTCATGCTGCTCTGGCTGTCCATCAACGCGCCTAAATAATCCACAGGATAATCGTGGACGAGGCCGCTGGCGATGCTTTCCCGCGCGATTTGGTCAATGGCCGCGAACGGTTCCAGACCTTGTGCGGCGACATCCGGCGAGATGGCGTAGTTGGATTTGATCTGCTGCATCACTCGAAAGCGTTCGGGATGGGCAACACCCCATTCAATAAAGTGTGACCAGATGTGGCGCATTTTCTCATACAGTGTTGGCAGGGTATCGAAACCAGCCATCAATTCATCTGCCAGTTCGCCTTTGACCGCTAGATAAACGGCATGGATCAGATCGTCTTTGGTGGCGAAGTAGGTAAAAAGCGTGCCATCGGCCACACCCGCCGTTTTAGAGATTAACGATGTTGGTGTGTTCCAGAAGCCGCGTTCGGCAAACACCGCAATCGCTGCTTCGATGATGGCCTTCTCTTTATCTGCAATCTTTTCTCGCGCCATATTCACCAGACTTCTAAAAATGAGTGATTACTCAATCATTTTATGACGACTCTAAAATGTTGTCAAGCATTTGCTGGTGGGGCAGGGCAAGTTATGGAACCACACCCGAAGCGATCTTGCTCCAAAAGGGGATATAAAGGTAGTCGGATGCCTCTCCCCAATTCATTTCCCAAGGCAGAAATTCATTCCGTAAATAATTTTGCAGGTTGTAACCATAGTGGACAGTGTCATTGAGTTGAACGATAGAAAATACAGGATTTCCCGCTTCACACGGTTGGGCAGGTATCATTCGATGTCCGTATATTGGGATCATAGTCGAAACATTTTTTAGGTAGGCTCTAACAACTGCCAATTGTTCTGCTAAAGTTTCGGGTTTTTCACCAAATTCGGTTATCCAAACATTTCTGTGCTCAACATCATGGCAAAAATCATCTTGCCAAATCCCCGTATTCCTTTGCATGATTTCAACAGGATTTTTGCGCCAGTTTGGAAATTGCTCAATGCCATTTATGTTTTTGCTGCCTGTAGGGAGAGCGATTTGTAGGAAGGTTCTTAAATCAGGCGGAAATCGGAAATCGCATTGTTCTTCAACGTGATTGATTTCGACATCCGAGAGACCAGTCTCGAATTCTACCGTAACGATCCGTTTTGTTTTCATCTGCTCGATAATGTCACGTAGCTCGTCTTCGAGTGTCATCATAATGTTCTCTGTGCCTTCGTGTCTCTGCGTCTTTGTGTTAAAAATCTTGTTTTCGCGACAGTTCACGAAGGTTTAAAGCCACGATTCGCCCCTATACGATTTGACACACAAGATGACTCAGGCGAAGCACGATGGGTAGGGGACGAATACCGCAAATTCAACGCACACAATCACGCAAACTAGAGTTTTTGTATTTGTTTTGGCAATTTTCTCACTCCAAAGGATGTATTTGAATTTGCAGGAAGCAAGTATTGAAATTAAACCTTCATGACAAATAATGACCCTTTTGGAACCAATCAACTCAACTATTTTCGTCCGAATTGAGGTGACTCAATCATTTGACATAACCAATTTTCTAGGCTAGATTCTCATTTATCAAGCAATTGATGCCGCAGTTTATTTAAAATCACAAAACTTGTGGAATCGAAAGACGATGATCCGTGGCAGGTATCATCGCCTTCTAACCACGAGTCCGGCACATATGAGGTGCCGCACTAATGTCTATATATACTTTACCACAACCCGTCTTAGATTCACCCCTAAAAATTGGTCTCATTTCAGCCGATGGCCGCTACGGCCTTCCCAATTCGCTGCGAGAAGCCCTGCTTCAGATTAAACTTGGCGAGGCATCTCTGCTGCTCGATGCCCTTTTGCTGTGTGGCTATACCCCCAACAAACGTTTCACCTTTCGCAAAGTCTTTGATAAATTGCGCGAAACCGGTTTCAAATTAGCCACAGGTTTGGTTCGCCGTGCCTTAAACAGCGGCATTTTTAAGCTCATCGCCCTCATGAATCGTCGCGCTGGACGGCCTGAAATCCAGTACGTCATGCCAGCCATTGAGGTGCTGGTGGGGCAGTATGCGCAGGGAAAGATGGTCGCCAGCGATCAATTGGAAACAGCCGATATACAGAGCTTAAGGCTTTATCGTCAGGGCTTGCACCGCGAAATGATCCGCCGCGCACCGGGTATCTATTCACGCCGTTTTCTCGCCCAACGCTTGGGCATCGGCAAGCGCACCACCCACAATTATGATTTACGTGTGGGCATCCGTGCCATCCGCCGCCTGAGCAAACAAAACCTGCGTCATTATCCCGATTGGCGCAAACTGATTCAGAGTGGCAAACGCGGTCTCAATTGGCTGCTCATTCAATGGGATGATGGACGCTACTTCGATGGGCCGCTGCGTGCCGGTATTGCCGATAATTTTATGTGGAAAGAAGGCGTGAACGTCTATTTCGTCACCCAATTGTGCAACCGTTATGTTTATGCACCCGATGACAATTGGGCGGATTTTCTCTTCTTGCGCCACACTGACGATGAACGCGCCTTCGCTCATTCATACGATCCCTATGGCTTCCACAAAAATCGGATGCCAACCGATCCAGTTTCGGCGACCTTGATGGTGGATCGCAAAGCCTATAAACCCACCAGCGACCCCATCCCCGACTGGTTGCCGCCCGAAATGGCCGCGCGTCGCATCTCAACCAATCCCTTTGCCGCGCCGAGGTGAGATTAACCTCGCCCGTAAAGCACGATCTCGAAGGGTTCATGTTTCCACTCGTTCAGCACGGTATCGAGGTATAGGAGTTGGCGTGGACTGAACCAAGACTGCGAATTTTTATTTACTACCAAGCCGTTGCCGATCAAATAGCAGGTGTGCTGCGGCTTTCCTTGCTGATCGTTCCAAATCAGAACCCGATCCCGTGCGTCAGGCATGAGATTTTCCTCTAACAGATGGTAGCCGCGTCGTTCCAAGCCTTCTAAAAATGGCTCCTGATGAAGCCAGAAGTCAGCGATGGTTCGTGCCGTATCCATCTGATGGGTAATGGCTGCCAGCGTAGTCGAGAAGCAGTTCGCGCCGCTCCTCGCTGGGAATGTTCCGGCTAATGCGCGGATCGAGTCATAGGGCATCGCTGCCCAATCGGCTTCCGATAGGGTAGGGGATAAACAAACGGCTGGCTTATCAGCAGTCACGAAATCGACCAGCCATGCCTGCCGCATATCCTCCGATAGCAACTGCCAAATTTTGGTGTCCAGAACGAGATATTTCTCACCCGCTGCGCTAACCGAGCGCGTCTCCGCCTGTTCGACACAGCCTGTCAAAAAGGGTTCGATCTGTTTCCAGCGGTAGACTTGCCCACGCTTCATGGCACATTGTGCAGCCAGTAGGGCTTGCTGGCTCTCTTGTGGAAGGGTGTCAAATTCGGCTGACGATAAAAAGGCCACCCGATTGCCATCAGGGCTGATGTGATAGACGGTGTACGAGTCGCGGAAGGAAGCATCAAAGCCGACTTCAGAAAAGGCTTTACGGCTTAAGATCAGCGTCTCTTCCGGCAGCATGACCGTATCAGGGATGAAAAATGGCGACGGTTCGCAAACCAATAACTGGCTCCATTGTGCCATCAGCCCTTCAGAAATTGTGCAGCCAAATAGAGATTTCATAATGGGGTTCTGTACTAATTAACCGGCTGCGTCAATAAGCGTGAAAGCAGCGCTTCGATTTCAGGTGTGATTTCGACGCGCTCAACTTCGAATTCAATCTGTTTTTGTTCATCATCCCAAAATTGTATTTTCATTCTGCCATCTTTTTTAAATCTAAATACTAAGACTGCTTTTGCATCTCGTAATTCTCGATCACGAGAACGGGAAAGGACGAACATATGCCAATACCTTGCTACTCCCAATTGACGGTCGTAGCCCTGATTACGAAGTTCCTTAATCATGGCGCATACTGGTATTATAAATTCCCAACCTTCTTCGGAACTGAGCTCTAAATAACGCTTTTCCTTCTCATCCCATGACCGAGAATAATCTTTCTCAATTGCTTTTTGCTCGTCCTCAGATGTCATGTTTTTTCTCTAAACTCTCTGCGTCTCTGCGGTAAAAAATCTTTTGTATTTCGTAATAGTCTCCGTAATTGTTACCTGTTATCGCCTGTTATGGCTCCCGTAAACAGGTAACTACTCTACCACCAATATCTCTTGCCCGGCTTCAATCACCACAGCCGTACTTTGTAGTCTCGCCTCGATTTGAGTTGTCCGATCACCGAACATCAACAACGCTGCTCCCACCACGCACAAAATAATCGGTGCTATAAAAATAGTCTGGTCGTAGTCCTTCACCAAAAGTGGTGCCAAAATGCCAATCAAACTGCCGACGTTGAACACCACCATAAATAATGACCCACCCAAACCCGCCCGATTTTTCACTAAGTTTTGCACGTAAGCCATGCCCACGCCGACCACCACCGCTACGAATATCGCATAAAAAATATGGGCAATATACAGCAGTGGTAACGACTGTGAAAAGGACATCACGGCATAGAATAACGCACCCACCACCGCCCCAATCGTAATGGTGACTTTCTCACCAATCTTGCTGGCTACATAACCCATAAGACCCATCGCGACCAGTTCAGCCGCTGCCGTAATACCGAACATCAAGGGTGCAATTGTCGCGTCCTTGAACAACTGCAACATGACCAATGGCAGATAGACACCTCTTGCACTATCGGCTCCCCGCAAGATGGTCAAGGCCACCAACGGCACAATCAACGCCCAGACTGGCAGTGAATAACCTGTTTTCGTGGTAGATGTCGATGGGTTGCTTTCTTTGATGCGTACCGCTTCCCGACGCATATGGGCTTCCATGCTGTACAGCAGCACTGCCGCACTGAACGTCACCAAAACGGATGCCGCTGCGATCATCAAGAACACGTTGCGAATATCCAGATTAGCAACCAAGCTGGCTGCTGCCGTCCCGAATACGAAGCCTAAGGAGAACATCGTCCGCAAAGCTGTGATGCCCATCACTTGAGCCTCTTGTTCCCAGTCGGCTACCACGCCGGATTTAGCCACCGCGAACAACTGCGGAAAACCCACGCCGATGGCTGCAATGGCGATACCTGCCAGCCATGCTTGACTCGTAGTTGTGGCTTGGCTCAGGCCGACGAAGCCCACCGCCGCGATGATGCCGCAGACCAGCACCAGCTTATAACGGGCAATCGTCCCATCAGACAGCCATCCGGTTCCCAATGTCACGGCAATGCCGACCAAGGTGTTGATCAGAAAGAACAGCATCACCGCCGTCTTATCCAGCCCGATTTTCTCGGCGATCAGCAGCGGTATCAGCGGTGCCAAGGTTGCCATCAAGCAGCCCTGCAACAAAATATTCAAGGCTAATGCCACACCATGTTGGGTGTGCATAATGCGTTTCCAGATTGTGAGGTTCATAATGACCTTGTGGGGTTTGAAACCGATTGAGGTGGTTTATTGATGATAGTCAATTTGCGGCGGCTGCACAACTACCATTCGGATTTGTTTTCATAATTTTCTCCCTCGCTGTGTTATTTTGCGATTAAGACCTCTTGCGAATCGACCATGACGGATGCAGCTTGCATCCGCTTTTGAATTTGGGCCGTTCGATCACCAAACATCAATAGACCTGCGCCGATGAGGCATAAGATGGTCGGAATAACAAAAATTGTTTGGTCATATCCAGTCACTAAAAGCGGCGATAAGATGCCAATCAATGCGCCGACGTTGAACACCATCATAAACAACGATCCGCCCAAGCCTGCCCGATGTGCCATCAGACCTTGTATGTAGGCCATTGCCACACCCAGCAGTGCCGCAACGAACACCGCATACAACACATGAGCAAAATACAAGAATGGTAACGACTGTGAAAACGACATAATAGCAAAGTACAGCGCACCTACCAATGCCCCGATGGATATGGTGGTTTTCTCGCCAATTTTGCTCGATAAATAGCCCATCATTCCCATCACAATCAGTTCAGCCGTCGCTGTGATACCGAACATCAACGGTGCAATACTGGCATCCTTGAACATTTGGAACATGACCAACGGCAAGTACACGCCCCGCGTACTATCTGCCCCACGCATGATGGTCAGCGCCAGCAGCGGTACAATCAATGCCCACATTGGTAGAGCATATCCGGTTGTCGCACTCGATGCCGCTGCATCACTTTCATTTATGCGGACTGCTTCCCGCAGGATATGGGTTTCGATGCGGTACAGCAGCAGCGTTGTAGTCACCATCACTACGGCTGCCACCACTGCAATCAACACAAAGACTGTGCGAATATCGGCGCTGATTAACAGGCTGGTAAGCGCTGTGCCGATGATGAACCCCAACGAGTACAAGGTTCGCAGTGCGGTGATGCCCATGACCTGCGCCTCGTGTTCCCATCCGGCGACGACGCCTGTTTTGGCTACCGCGAACACCTGCGGAAAGCCCACTCCCATGCAAGCAATGGCGATGCCCGACAGCCATGCTTGAACCGGTGATGTTGCCTGACTTAAGCCGACAAAGCCCAGCGTCGCCACGAGGCCGCAGACCAGTACCAGCTTGTAACGGGCAATTGTGCCATCGGAAAGCCAGCCTGTTCCCAACGTCACAGCAATGCCCACCAGCGTATTCAGCAGGAAAAAGATCATCACGCCGGACTTATCCAGCCCGATTTTCTCGACAATTAGGATGGGTATCAAGGGAGCCAAAATCCCAATCAAGCAGCCTTGCAGCACAATATTCAATCCCATGAAGGGGCCGTAACGGGTGTTCAAGAGACGTTTCCAAATGGCAAGGTTCATGGATAATCTTATGGGGTTTCAAAGTGGTTGATATAAGGTAAATATGATAGTGAATTCGGTGGCGCTTCACAACTACCATTTAAATTGAACAGTTTGGTCGTCAATGAATCCCAAAACTCTAGATCGCTCCAAATTGATCTATCCTATCCTCCAATAGTTCGATTAGTCCTGACCTAACTGCTAAATTTGGAATATTGTCTTTATAACGCTATTTATTTAGGCACGGATGGTCAAAACCCTATGGATAAAAGTGATAAAATCAAAGTTCTCATCATTGACGATTATGATATGGTACGGGAGGAGTTAAACGCTCTTCTTGAAACTTTCCCGGAATTTGAAGTGGTTAGTACAGCCAGTGATGGACGCATGGCAGTCACTTTATGCCGTATGTACCAACCGGATGTCGTGCTGATGGATTTGCAAATGTCCAATATGGATGGTGTCGAAGCGACACGCTTAATCCGTAATGAATTCCCGTCGATACAGGTGGTTGTACTGAGCATGTCCACAGACCCCACCCTCATTTACGACGTGCTTAAAGCCGGGGCAATCAGCTACTTATCCAAGTCAGGGCGCATTAGTGACGTACCTATAGCGCTGAGCAATGCCTATTATGGTAAGGCGATGTTAGCGCCAGAGGCAACCGCTGTAGTGGCTGAGGCACAAGCACACAAACCTGCTACGATTTGAAGATCCGTAAACCATCCAAGCTTAGCTATTCTGAATAGTGATAATCATTTCTTGGTGGCGAAGGATATTCCGCGCTGCTCAAGGGCTTCATACAGTTGTTTGATGCTTTTTGGCCCCATACCATGCAGCTTTTTGATGTCAGACTCGGTGAAGGCTGTAAGCTGTTCGAGGCGAGTGACACCGACGCTGGCGAGGGCGCGTAGGGCAGGGGCACCCAAGCGCGGAAGATCTGTTTCGGATTGGTTCATGGTTTTGACTCCTTAGTAAGGTGCGTTCGGTGGTGCGTGTCTATACAAAATACTGCACGCTACAATTTAGATCAAATCATTTTACAAAGGAACTCTCTTATGGACGTATTTGAAACTGTTAATACAATTTTGGCCGTTCGCGCTTTTCAGTCAACCCCGATTTCGTCCGAGCAAATTAAACGCATTCTTGAATCGGGGCGCTTGACTGGCAGCGGTTCGAATCAGCAGCCGTGGCATTTTATCGTGGTTGACGATCCCCCAGAACTCGCAAAACTGGCTGAACTCGCCAAATCAGGGCCTTATATCGCCCAAGCTCCGGTGGCGATTGTGGTCGTTGTTGACCGTACAGCCTTAGCCGTATCAGATGGCAGCCGAGCCATTCAATCTATGATCCTCACGGCATGGTCTGAAGGCATCGGTTCCAACTGGGTTGGCTATGTGGGCATGAAGGGTGTCAACGAACTTTTAAATATCCCTGAGAATTTGGATGTCCTTGCGATCCTGCCGTTTGGTTATCCGGTGAAGGAATTAGGGCAGGGGAAGAAGAAACGGAAGGCGCTGGCTGAAGTGGCCTCGCATGGGAAATATGGCATGCATTTGGGCTAGACTAAATTCCTATTAGAACTCGTTAGAATATTCGATTTCATTGCAGGGTTGCCGGACGGCATATATGCCGTCCCTACAGAAAACGCACTTCGGTTTAATGGTTAGCGTTGATTTTCAACATCCAAATGTAGGGACGCGATATATCGCGTCCGGCATTTCGATTTATTTTCAGACTTAGGTTATTTATTTTCGCGATTTTCTCCCTCAGATAACTATTTCTTGATGACACGGTAGCGGATATGTGTGACCAAGCTGGTTCCGCTTGTCCCTATGGGTTCCAGTTCGAGCGCCGGAACACCCTCAAAGAGGCGTTGGCCTTTACCGAGGGTGATTGGTGCAATGTGCAGCCACAACTCATCAATCAATCCGGCGGATAAATATTGATTGACGGTACTTGCGCCGCCCGCTATAGCAATTGTTTTATCGCCCGCCACTGCTTTGGCGCGGGAGAGTGCCGCTTCAATACCATCTGTGATGAAGAAAAAGGTTGTGCCACCGTCCATCGGAATGGGATTGCGCTGTTTGTTAGTCAGCACAAAGACTGGCGCATGGTAAGGAGGATTATCGCCCCACCAACCCTTCCAATCGGCGCTCTCTCGTCGATCCTTCGGACCGTACATATTGCTGCCCATGATGAAGGCACCCGCATCCGTCAAGCCATCCAACTCGGCGCGATGTTTTTCTGGCTCATCGAACATCCAGTGATGGAGCGCGTCATTAGCCATGTCACCAAAGGGTTTTTCAAAACTCATGTTCGGCCCTGCAACGAAGCTATCGAGTGACATGGAAATTGAACAAGCGACTTTATTCATGCGATTTTCTCCCTCAGATAATTAAGCACGCGCCCGTTCATAACGCAGAAGAACGACACCGCTCTTGAGGGTCGTCGAGTCCAGCAGATTGAGCTTGACTTGATGGTCCATGTTGGCGAATAAGGGCTTGCCAACACCCAAAATGGTCGGGTTAACGTTGATGCGATACTCGTCAATCAGGTCGAGCTGTGCCATCTCTTGGAAGAGCGAGGTGCTGCCCAGCAGCCAAATATCCTTACCGGGCTGCTGCTTGATTTTGTTGATTTCGGCGGCGAGATTGTCCTTAATCAACAGGGTATTGGTGTTGCCAGCCCAGTCGATGTTATCCAATGTGCGCGACACCACGATTTTGGTGGAGTCGTTCAGAAATTGGGCGTGTTCGCGTTCGCCCTGACCAATATCAGGATTACCGGGAACGGTGAGGAAGTATTTCATGCCTTCGTAGGTTTTGCGTCCCCAGATGACCGCATCCACCAGCGGGTGCATCGAGTGGGCGTAGGCTTCCAGATCGCTGTCATAGGAAATCCAGTCGAGTTCGTCGTTGGGGCCGGAGGCCATTCCGTCCAACGAGAGATGGATCATGGAGATGATTTTACGCATGTTGCTGCTCCTTGTGCCGTTTGATTGAACATGCTCATCATAGCCGAGGAGTAGGGCAGATGTCTTGAATAAAATGGACAAAATGGTCGGTAGGGGCGCAAGGCCTTGCGCCCCTACAATTCGTGTCGAGTGGATGTGGTGGTTACGGCGCTTGGTTTGCGATTTGAGCGGGTGTTTGACCGAAAAAACGTTTGAGTGAGCGCGTCAAATGCGGCTGGTCGGCATAACCAGCTTCATAGACCGCATCGAGGATTGAAGTGCCTTTCCCCAAGAGTTCGGCGGCCTGTTGAGCGCGTTCGATCTGCTGGAGGGCTTTGGGTGTGAGGCCGGTGCTGTAGATGAAGCGGCGGCGTACCGTGCGATCCGAAATATCCTGTGGCTGGTTTTGCAGGACACCATCCACGACTGGATCGAGGCGCAGGACATCTTCGCGGACGAGGCGATCTACAAAGGTTTCGACATTTTCAAAGTCGGGGAACTGCCACACGGAGCCATCCAACCAGAAGGTTTTACTCGCGCCTTCGGGCAGCAAAGCGTCGGTGTTGGCAAGATTGGTGACCGGCAGACGTGGGAAGAATGCGCCCAGCCGAAATTTGATGACGAGGAAATCACTCTCATCGAGACGGAATTTGTTGAGGGCCTGCGTGAGCGGCCCTTCGATGGTGACTTTGACCTCATCCTTTTGCTTGATGAGCAGGAGGTTCCAACGGGGTTCGGCAGGGCAGGTCGCGACGTAGTTCTCGCCGGTGTGTCCACGCCAGATCATATGGATATAGGGGGAGTCGGATTCGCGGCCTTCAAAGAATGTGTCCATATTTTCCTCAGTCGTTAGTCGCCAGTCATCAGTTACAAGCTGAAGCCATTATTCGGAATTGTTCTAAAAACTGCAAATTCCGCAAAAACCACAACTGCCACAGCCGAAAAGATTCGCAAGATTCTTCAAATTCTTCAGATTCGGAATGTTATATGTCGGAAGTGTCGTCATTGTCAGTTGTGCATTTTATGGCGGCAGTGGCGGCGGCATTGAGAATGCCAATTGGATGAATTTAGTGCCATAAGACGATTATTCCGGTTGGGTAAGCTGTTTATTTTGCTGTTCCAGCACCATCGGCCATGCTTGAGCATGTTGGTCACGGGATTTTTCGTTGGGGAAACCGCCGTGGGTGAGGCGCAAATACGTGCCTGATCCCTGCGGCTGCAATTCAACAGTGACGATGGTTTCCGCACCTTCGGTTCCGCCAGCGCCTGTGACCCATGTGATCTCGACAATTTGATCGCGTTCGAGGCGCAGGAAGCGCCCGTAATGCGGATGGCGGGATTTTTCATGGACGGTTTCAAAGAAAAAGGGCATGTTGATTTCGGCGACCATCCAGACGGTGCCGGGTGCGGCGAACCAGCGATCAAATTGTTCTGTCCACGCTTTGTAGACGACGGATGGCGGTACATCCAACGTGTATTCGGTGGTGAGGTTAAAAGGCCGGGCTGATAAATCGGGCAGGCAGATGGCTGGCATACCATTCCTATTCAATGCAATTAAACCGCCAAGACGCAAAGAGCGCCAAGATCAATGCGGAGAGAGTAGACAAAAATACAGAATAAGTATAGCACAAAAGTTCTTTTCAGGTCAAGTTTGAAGTTGGTTAGAAAAAGGGTGAATTTGAGGGAGAAAAAAGTGAAAACAATTCCTTTTTTCACCACGACCTCATAGGGTGGCTTCGCACAGGCATATCGACAACAAAGGCTATAAGACAGATTGTCGCTGTAAGGCAGGGAATGCCACGGCTTAAAAACAAACAATAGCAAACATGTATTTAGAGCTAGTGGCTAACTAGCCATATGGGTAATTATAAACAGGTGATATGCATGATGAAGAGCAGGGCAGAAAAAGGTATTCTTGAGCCAGATACGCATCAAACAGATCAGCGGCAGTGGTTCCTTAAAACAAATAGTACGATAAGAGCGCTAGTGGTGTCCGTTTGTGGTCAATAGCAACGCAGCCTGTCATCCTGACCTAGAGAAAGCAACCATCCAAATCCTCCGCAAAAAAATTAATAATCAATCCAAGAGAATTTTATACGTTGCCTATTTCTAAAGCATATTGTTGTCCCTCAATATGCTATTTTTTGTTTGTGCCAGCGCCAGATGACCAACCGATGCGGTGATATGCGACTCGACAACAAATTAGAGGAGCAACAATTATGGCTGATCGCAAAATAACAGCACTCGAACCCGCACCTGTCCTGACCGCCGAACATGAACTGTTGAATGTTTTTGTAGGCCGCTGGCAGGTCGAAGGCCAGAATAAGGAAGCTGCACCCGTCGCACCGAATATGCCGGTAGTCGGTGAAGAAAGTTACGAATGGCTGCCGGGACGGTTTTTCCTCGTTTATTACTGGAACCGACACTTTGGCGAAAACGCACACCTCGGCATCGGAACCATCGGTTATGATCCGGTCAAACACACTTATACCATGCAAAACTACGACAATATGGGTTACGCACGGACTTATACGGGCGGTCTGAATGATGGCATCTGGTTATTCACGGGCGATAGTGAGCGCGTGACGATTGCGTTTGAGAGCAATGGAAAAATGAAAGCCAAGTGGGACATCTTAAGTCCTGATTCAAATTGGCTGCCTTTATGCGAGTTGACCGAAACGAAGCTCAAATAACGTCGTAGGCCAAAAATATGACCGAGCAGCCAGCAAAAGCGAGTGACTCAGAAATTCTTCAAATTTTGACCACCGAGCATAATAATCTGCAAGCGATCCGTTCCGGTACAATTTACGAGTCGGCAGGTCGAACCACGCTGTACCTTGGTGCGGTGTCGAGCAGTCTGGTGGCGCTGGCCTTTATCGGGCAAATATCGGAAATGGGCAATGCGTTTATCGTTTTCGCGCTGATCTTACTGCCGTCGCTGATTTTTCTTGGTGTGGTGACCTTTATCCGTGTGTATCAGACCGGCACGGAAGATATGGTGGCTTCGCGGGGCATCAACCGCATCCGGCATTATTATGTTGAAGTCGCGCCACAACTCGAAAAATATTTTATCCTGTCCAGCCACGACGATATGAAAGGTGTGCTGGCGAATATGGGTGTGCAAAAGCAGGGTTGGTGGCAGTTATTTGTTTCGACACACGGTTTGGTGGGGGTGATTAACAGCATCCTCGCGGCAGTTTTTGCAGGGTTGGTGTCAACCACATTTTTAAACGTGACGATGGCGCTGGCTGTCGCGGTGGGGATTATCGTGTTTGCAATTTCGGAACTGCTGCATTTTCGCTATCAGAACACGGCTTACGAGGCGAGTGAAAAGAACCTTAAAGTGCTTTTTCCGACAGAGATAAATCATCCCACCGAGGGCTAAAAGGCTTGTCCGATTAACGGGCTGTCTCTAGCCAAGAGTAGTTAGGAGACTGAAGATGACAACCATAGAGAATCTGCCAGAGGCAGTGTCGCGGGAGGAATGGCTGGCCGCTCGCAAGGAACTGCTCGACAAGGAGAAGGAAGTCACCCATGCGCAAGCCCGTGTGAACGCTGACCGGCGACGGCTGCCGATGGTCCGCATCGACAAGCCATACCGATTCGAAGGCCCGAATGGGACAGTAAGTCTGCTCGACATGTTCGAGGGTCGGGCGCAGTTGGTGATGCACCACTTCATGTGGATGTTTGACATTGATGCTGATGGGACAGAGCGCCCACTCGATCACGCCTGCGCTAGCTGCTCTTCCGCGGCTGACGAAATCCCCCAGCATCTGAGGCAGTTGCACGTCCGCAACACATCGCTGGTCGCAGTGACGCGTGCCCCATACGACAAAATCGCCGCATTCCGCGAGCGTATGGGCTGGACGTTCCCTTGGTACTCCTCTTGGGGCAGCGATTTTAACTACGACTTCCACGCCACCATTGACGAGCGGGTTGCTTCGGTGCAAATCTTTTTCCGCAACGAGGCCGAGCTTGCCGCGACTGGCACGCCCTACACGCCAAGTATGCGCGGCGACTGGCCCGGAATCAGTGCCTTCCTACGCGTCGGTGACGAGGTGTTCCACACCTATTCTACTTTCGGGCGTGGCATCGAAGCGTTCCACAATGGCTACAACTATCTCGACCTTACTGCCCTTGGTCGCCAAGAGTCATGGGAGGAACCGAAAGGCCGCGCCGCCCGCCGCAGCCTCGAAGTAGGTGGCCCCAACATACGCCTTCCCGATGAATACGACGAGGCCTAAACTTCTTTTACGATTTCGACAACGGTGTTTTAAAAGGATTCGTCTGCCAACTGCATCCGGCGGGCTTGATCTTCGAGTTCACCGGCGAAGCCTTGCAGCGTGGCAACCCAGCGTTCCATTTCGGGGATGGTTTCGTTCCACAGGCTAAAGAAGCGCTCGGCGCGTTTGCCCATCCACTGAACACTTTCCACGGTTTGTTGCAGCGTGTCGATTTCGGCGCGGATGGTTTCGGCTTCCTGCCGGATACGTGCTGCGCGTTGGAAGAGTTCGGTGTAAGGGACTTTGATTAAATCACTCATATTTTTCAGTTCGTCTCTTCATGCAAATAGATCGGCGACAGCTAATGTGAAGCTGGGGAGAACGTCGCCGCCATCTAGCACATCACCCATTGAATAGGTTTTCTTAGGTTGACCGGGCGCGTATACATCAATGCTGCGTTCCGGATAATAAACCTCCCAATACAAGATACCGGCATGGAGATAGATTTCTCGTTTATTACGAATGTCAGTGGCTTTGTCTGTAGGCGATATGATTTCTACTGCCCATTGTGGCGGTACAGGGTCAGGATATTCGTTAATCAACTCAGCGGACCTGTATGCAAAGTCTGGCGCGACTGTGTTATTCCCGACGCGGTATGCGCCTTCGCTTCCGCTGGCATTGTAGGGAATATTGTGTTTTTCGCAAAAGATATACACAACAGCAGCCAATACAATCGCAACTTTTGAATAGGTAGTCCGTCCCGGTGACATTTCGATAACCTCTCCGTCGATAAATTCCAGATTTCGGTCTTCATTCTCCGGTGAGGTAGCGAAAACGATAAATTCTTCGATGGTCATTTCTTTTTGTTTGAGCATACATACCTCCTAGAGCAGTCCATCCACCTTAACGCGAAACCCCGGCAACACATCATCACCGTCAAGCATGTCACCATAGGTCAATGCCAGCGGTTCACGGTCAGGGCGATAGACTTCTAACCCTTCTCCGGGGAAGACCGCAATTGCCATTTTCGTGCCGTTTTCAATGTAGGCCAGTGCTTTCTTACGCTGTGCTGGTCGGGATTGCGAGTCGGAGCGAATTTCGACAGCGACTAGCGGAGCAGTGGTGTAGTAGCTGTCTTTGCCGTTGACGTGGATGCACACGTCCGGCATCATCTTCTCGCCGCCTAACACATGCAGCACTTCGGTTACTACTTTCCCAAGAGGATTCTGTCGAAGCCAGTTTCCGAACTCAATTGCAAACTCAGCTTGTATAACGCCATGTTCAAATTTCGGTGTCACTTCGACCATTTCCCCATCTATGAAATCGAATTTCTGCAATTCGTGTGCTTCTTCGTAAGCTAGAAATTCCTCGGCAGTCATCTCTTTTTGTCGGGTAAGCATGTCGATTGTCCTCCGCGCCTAAAGATGTCTCAATTATACTGTGCCACCGCCAGAACGGGCAGCGAGTTCAATGTCATCAGCCGATTGGTTGAGTTTGTCACGGAAGCCGCCGATGAGTTCGAAGGCCTCTTTTAAACGGGGTGTCACACGTTGATATTCCGCGCGGAAGGATTCGGCGCTAATCGACATAAAGCGATCTGCTGTTAATGCTCGCAGTTCACCATCGACCGCTTCGATGCTGTCCTGAATGCGGGTGGCGCTCTGGTTGAGGGTGGTGGCTGCCTCACGCATCTGCTGAATGCGGGCGTAGAGTTCTCCGGTTTGCATCAGTCGATACCTTCCACATGTTGCACGGTTTATCCATTATAACCGTCTTTTGAACGCCAAAAGTGCGGACGTGCCGCACTCTTAGTTATTCAACGTAGAAGGTCTGACTAGCGGGCAGTTACACGCGCGGCGAGTTCGATGAGCAGGGTGAATTCGATGGGATGTTGAACGATGCCGCCGATGTGGCTGGCACCGTATAAAGTGATGGTGGTGGCATGAGCGCGTGAGGCCATCCAACGTTGTTCTGCCGGATCAATAATCAGGTCGGAACCTGACACGGCGTACCAAGAGGGCAGGGTGTGCCAAGCGACCGGGCCGGAGGGTGTGAACAGGATGGGCGCGTTGATGGGACGTTGGGCGGCGTTCAATTTGGCGGCTACTCGTGGGCTGAGATCCTGTGCGAAATATTGCGGGAAATAAGCCGGATCAATATAAGCGGGTGAGGCAAAGGGTGCGCCGGTGAAGATCAGATGGTTGAAGGCTTCCGACTGCACGAAACCGGTGCCGAGGCTGACGACCGAGTCGCCTGCATCGGGCAGGAAAGCCGCGCTGTAGACCAAGCCTAACACATCCGAACGACCATAAGCGGCATTGGAGATGACGACACCACCGTAAGAATGGGCGACGAGGATCTTCTTGCCGGGGATGCTGTCGAGTGTGGCGCGAACTGTTGCCACATCGCCATCAATCGAATTGAGGTCGAGGGTCGGCGCAACGGTGTTGTATCCGGTGAGGTGCAGCAGGGCAATTACGCGATCCCAACCGGAGGCATCCGCCCACGCGCCATGTACCAGCACAATGGTCGGTTTCTTGCTGCTGAGGGCGGCACTGCTGGCACTGTCATTTGCCAGAACCGGCACAGCCACCAACATAATGACGAAGGCCACTGCGATCAAGCGCAGCAGCGAACGTCCTAACTTGTGCGAGTGTGAAAGTGTTTTATTTATCATTTTTTCTCCCTAAGACATATCATTCAATCGATAGTCTTAGGGTAGAGATTATAGGCGCGGCTGTCGTGAGAAGTTCCACTGATATTTGGGAGATGGGGAATACAAAAGTGGTTTAACCACAGAGACACAGAGGAAGAAGAGTTTTAGGAACAAACCGCTAATTTTTGCCCGTTGGTGCAGCGGCAGTCTTGGCATATCTAGTTTGGGGGATATGCCAAGATGCCGATTTGAAGGGTAATAACTTACGAAAAGGTGCTATTCATGAGTTGGATTACCCATGTGCTGGCTCAGTCATGGTCAACTTCGCTTTGCGGACTTCTTCAGGCAGATGCCCCTGATTATCCAGCGATTGTTGGAGATGAATCATGCGCTCTGGTGAAGCGTTACGCAGCATTCGCTCGCCGTAAACCGAATCAATCCAGAAGCGGGCGGCACCGCTGATGATGCCCTTTAAATAACCGATGTCTTCCGGTTGGTAGTGGGCGGTGGCGTTGATGGTGAACATGCGGCGCTGATTGCCGCCGTTCCAAGCGCTGTGTTTGGTGGCGAAGTTGAAAACGACGACATCACCGGGGTTGGTTTCGAGCGGGATGGCCGGAACTTCCGCGCCGGTAATGCCCCATACATCCTGTGACTTACGAATCTGCTTTTCCAGACCTTCTGCATAAGCCTCACCGAAACGGTGGCTGCCGGGGATCACCCGCAGCGCCCCACTGGAACGGGTCAGCGGGTCAAGATAAAAGGCCATTTTGTAATATTTGAGGCGCGGCGTGCCAATGTCATCACCTGCCCAATTCAGGTCAGAATGCCAGTTGGTATCGCCCACGTAAAAATTGCCATCGCTGCCGATGTAATTGAAGTCCTCGCCGAGCAAGCTGCTGAAGATACCGTTGACACGCGGGTCATCGAGCAAACCGGAAAGGTATTCGCTCTGGTCAATGAAGGGCACGATGACCGAGCGCATCTTGCCGCCGTGTGGTTTGCCATCCATCCCACCGCCGTGTTCCGTCCAGATGGCTTCGAATGCCTGCTGAATGCTCTCGATCTTGTCCTTGAGCAGCCCCGGAAAGCTCAGGTAGCCGAAGGTATCCATAAAGGCCAATTGCTGGGGTGTTAAGTGTATTTTGTCCATGATGATGGAATCCTTTTAAAACGATTATTGAGATCAAAAAAAGTTTTGTACGCTCATCTTATTAGAGCAAAGTGTAACGCAAACGCACAAAGGTCGAAAGACGCTCAAACCGTTATCCAATGGACGTTAATAGGGCAATCAGATTTATTCGGCTTTAGAGCTGAGTTCGACTTCCAGACGCGCATAATAACTGGTGATGCTCGGCCCGAAGCTGAGGACATCGCCGCTGGTCAACTGCACCGGAGCGCTGCTGGTGACACGGGCATTATTGATAAACAGCGGCACATGGGCTCGTTCTTCCAGCCGGATGCGCCAGCTTTCATCGGCGGCGTTATAGAGGATGCGTCCGTAATAAGGCGAGAGGGTGTTGAACAGGCGCGGATCGTGTCCCTGTGCCACAATCGAGTCGTACAAATCGACATCCAAACCAACATTGTGTGCATTGCTATCGGGTCGACAGCCGATTAGTTTTTCGTCGTCCTGACGGCTGGCGGAGAGGACGTACACCTGTGAGCGGTTGTGAATGTCCCGCAGCATCAACAGGTTACGGGCGTAACGTAGGTTGAGCGAGGTATACAGGAAGGCTTCTTCACCACGCGATAAGGCTTCCAGCTTGAGTTGCGGTGGAACCAGCCGCATGACATAAACCTGCATTTCGGTGGTCAGCGCCATCTGGTTATAAGCGGCTAAACTGCTGGCGAGTTGTCCGGTGCTGACGTTCTCGGAGGCTTTGAGCGCTTGACTTTCCTTCTCCAAGCCCACGCGCATCTGGACGCGCTGCTGTCCGCTTTGCAGATGAGGCGCATCTTCGGCGGCCTGTGCCACTTCCTGCCGCAGTTGAATCTCGCAGATGGGCAAGCTGCCCTGACGTGGATCGTCATTGGCACGATACAACCGCAGCACTTGCGTCTGGTTGAGCA
>JACDGI010000244.1 GCA_013821665.1 Anaerolineae bacterium | reverse complement strand
CCCTGAACCCGCTTCCAACTTCACATTACCCTCTGCCGCTGGAATCAACTTGCCGTTTGCCACATCCAACTTATAACGCACCAATTGGTCGATTCCCAAATCAGATATGAACACGTAGGTGTTGTTTGGATCAGGCATGGCACAATGTCCATGTGACCTATCTTGCCGTGCTTTATTGACGCTGCTGCCCGGATGCTCGGCTGAATCACACACGGCCTCCACTCCACCATCTGACCGTATCGGCAGCATGGCCCACGTCTTGCCACTCGTATAATTGGCTACCAACGCATATTTCCCGCTGGCTTCGACAGTCACGTAGCAGCTTGCTTGCCCCAATGTCGGTTGCTCGTTGATCAGTTTGAGTTCACCGGTCGTTTGATCAATGTTAAAGGCACAACAGGTATTGGTTTCCCCACCTTCCTTTTCAGTGACCGCATACAAATGTTGACCACTGCCATCGACAGCCGTGTAAGTTGGGTTATCGATACCATGTGTCACACTCAGGTAATCGATCTTTCCGGTTGCCGGATCGAAGTTATAGCTATAAATCCCTTCGGCATGTGCCGTTGGAACATGTGGTAATGGTTGAGTATACGTTCCGATGAAAAGCAAAATTTTCGACATCATTTAGACCTTCAATAAATGGTTAGATATTGCTGAGGATTGTACCGCACACCAAGCTCGACTGGAATAAAATGGATCTGTGTAACCCAAATGCCAAAGGTTCTTCGCTAGTTCGTCATCGTCATGCAGGTTGCATTTCCTGATATTGGTACGTTGAAATATACATTTGCATAAGCATCTGCTACCATCTGCGAAAATAGCTCTGCGCCTCTGGAGTTTAGATGGTTCAGATTGTAGAAATCTTTGTCTCCTAAGATTGCATGACATGCCTGTGTGTCGAAATCCCATATCGGTAAATTTGCTTCTTTCAATAGATTACGATAAAGCAATTCTTCCGCAGGGCTTATGTACTGATAAGCTAATTCATGAAGGGGCATGTTCAGCAAGATACATTGCGTCCCGTTCTGTTTGCACGTTTCCCCGATACCCATCAAAATCTGCCGTGTCGTATCCGTCACCGTAAACGGAATAAATTGTGTCTTAATAAAGGTACCATCCTGACTAAATTTATTTGGAAAAGGGGCATAGCCCAAGTCGTCCGACGCAGATGTCGCATAAGTTACTTGATTGATTAACCGGGTGCCTGACAGCCATTGCTGGATATTGTCTCGATAGCTTACCAAACTCGAATGTTCTAACAGCCATATCGATAAATTACGCTCAAAGGCAGAGGGTTGAGTAACGGCGTAACCAAGGGGTTTGTTTCTGAAATCTTTGGACCAAATGGCATTTTCATCTTGGGAATCCGGTACGAGTGCTCGCATCTCAATGCCATAAATGATGGTTTGTGGATGATTTGGAATAATCAAATTACGAATGAGATCACGCTGAATAACGGCTACCGCTCCGACGATACTGACGTTTGTCGATTTTATTTCTTGACCACTCACTGCCTGTAAATGTTGATCAAACAGGTGAGGCGAAATACCTGTATACGTTTGTGAACTTCCGGTGAAAACAATCGGCTTGACTCCGGCATCCGAAAATGACCATAGTGCCTGCAAACCCCGCACATTTTCCACGCGAAGAATGAGTGGTGGTTCGTCCGTAATATGCGATAAGAGGAGACCAATGAGTCCGTCAGTAATGGCAAGTGTGATCATGACCGCCAATAATAAGACGATTAATTTTCGAACGCTTCGGGTTTCCTCAGAAGCCTGCATATATAAATGGCGCACGAGTTTGGCTTCCTAATATAAAAATAGCGATGATAAACAGGGTGCAAATTGCCACACGCCAAGGAAAACGCATCTGCCATATAAACAATGGATTGTTACTCACGGCTTGTAGACTATCGATAATGAGCAGCAGGACAAATGGAACGAGAAGTTTGATGATCCATAAAAATGTGATAGCAGGAAGCGGATTGGACGAAAATAGCCTTTGAAAGAATACGAAAACACCGGTAAGTGAATCCACACGGAAAAGCATCCATGCCGCGCTAACGGCTGCTAATGTTATTGCCATACCAACTATTGTTTGTATCCAAACACGCCAGCGTGGGGCATTTTTAGGTTTGATCCGTGCGCGTGGGAAGAATACCCGCTCGAATGATAGATAGATTCCGTGCAGTCCACCCCAAAGCGCAAACTTTAAGCCCGTTCCGTGCCACATGCCGCTGAGGGTCATGGATATGAGAAACGCGATCACTTGAATGGTACGAGCGTGTTTGTTACCCCAGCGCCGCAGTAAGGCCCGACTAACAGGATAAAAAATATAATCTCGAATCCACGTTGAAAGGCTAATGTGCCAGCGATCCCAAAATTCACTAATCGTACGTGAAAAATACGGTTGGCGAAAGTTTTGCATGACTGGTAGGCCGAACCATGTGCTGACACCAATTGCCAGCAAACTGTATCCCGCGAAATCGGCATAAATACGTATGGTGAACGCGATGAATTCTGACCAAGCAGCAGCCGAAGTCAAAGCTCGTATATTGGGAACCGACATCTGTAAGGAACTGTAAAGTGGATCTGCGATGGCTATTTTGTAGAACAACCCCATGAAAATAAACGTCAGGCCATCAATAAATTGTTCTTGTGTTAGCCTACGGGTACTTTTCAAAGCACCGATGAAGGGCGGCGGACGCGCAATCGGCCCTGAGACAATTTGCGGAAAGAAGGCGATATATAAGCCTAAGTCAATCAAGCTGCCTTCCGGTTCAAGCTGACCGTTGTGGACATCAAAGATATAAGCCAGCGCACGAAACGAATAAAACGATAAGCCTAAAGGCAGCAGTAAATTGGTAATCAGTGGTTCATTCGCCACGCCTAGCTTGCTTAATATAGGGGTCATCAATGACACGATGCCAAGTCTATATTTGAACAAGGCTAAGACACCGACATTGGCGACGATGGCCGCCCAAAAATAGCGCTGTCGCTGCGGGAAAGAGGGAACTACACGACGTGCTATCCAATAATTGAACAGAATCATGGCTGCAAGGAGCAGAACGAAGCGCGGTTCGAGATAGGTGTAAATTGCTAAACTCGCAGCCAGAAGCAGCAAATTTTGCCATTTACCGGGAACAATTTGGCACAGTGCGACAACGGCAATGACAAATAACCAGAATTCCCATGTGGTGAACATCTATTTTGTTTCCATCGCGGTGAGGCTCATTCGCATCGGTAAGCGGCTAGCGGAAAGTCTGAGATAATAAACCATATTATGTATCTGCTCAATGTCCGTTATGATTTTTGGTGTTCACAACTTTTTCCGGGGTGGATTAGATCATGAATCGGCTCGACCGTTGTGAATTTGTGCCTCGAACGTCAGCATGAAGGTTCGCATATAGGCGACTAATGGCTGTCCAAAGGTTTTGGCCGCAGCAGTCGTCAGATTGTCATAACAACTTATCTGAAAGTTGATCTGGTCAACGATGTATTCGCCGATTCCGATCCCGTTATGGAAGCGCTCGGTAAAATCGTCGGCACTCATTTCCCACGTTTCACCTTTGACCAAATCGGGTGGATAATCCGGTTTGTCCCATTTGGATGTGAAGCCGCGCATGAGGCCAACAGCACCTAATAAATCCAAGGTGTCGGCATCCCTCAGGATAGCCAGTAGCTGCCCATCGCCACCCATCGAATTGTGAAAGCGGATGGCACTCGTGATCTCATGAATCGCTGTTTCCTCGAATAGGCCACGCTCTCGTAAGAAGTCGTTGGCTAAGTCCGCACCGACTTCAGCATGACGTTTTCGTCCACCGCTGGCGAGGCCAATGTCATGCAGCAAGGCGGCTGTTTCGATCCAATCTAAATGGGGATATTGTTCTTGTTGAGCGATTTTCAAAGCCCAATGGCGCACCCGATCAACATGCTTATAGTCTGCTTATAGTCATGTGCAACTTCGCCTACCATGAGCAGTTTTGCATAATCTTCAATAAGCTGGATGGGATTGGGCATAATTTATCCCTAACATGAAAAGAGGGTTTTAATGCTCCAAGTCTAGCATCAAGGTTATCAACCAAGAAGGCCACACTAAAAAGCAAAAAGCGGCACCCGCGCCGCCTTCTGTAGATATAAATTGTTTCCGGGTTGCATCATGAGCCTTCTATTACCGGACGTGGTGGGTTCAAAATCAGGTGCAAATCACCAAACTCGTGCCAGAGGTAATGGTGTTCGAGCGCTTGACTGTAAGCCTTTGCCAGATGATCGCGCGGCGCAAGCGCTTCCAACATGGCTAAGTGGGTGGCTTTCGGTTCGTGCAGCCCCGAAAGTAAACCGTCAACAGCTTGTACACCATGTTCCGGTGTGATGATTGTTTCCGTCCAACCTTCACCGGCGTGAACCAATCCGTTTTGATCAGCCACGGTTTCCAATGTGCGGACGACGGTTGTGCCAATCGCTATCACACGCCCGCCGTTTGCATGAGCCATATTGACCGTATGGGCGGTCACGGCTGGCACACGGTAGTACTCGGCGTAGGGCGGCTCATGTTCTTCCATACTGGATACGCCTGTGTGCAGCAGAAGTGGCACAACTTGAACCCCTTTAGCCACCAACTGGGTGATAATCTCCGGCGTGAATGCACGGCCTGCGGATGGCATTTCAGCGCTGCCCATTTCGGTGACATAGACGGTTTGATAGTAGCGGCTGTCCCATGTTTGCGGCACATACTTGTAGCGGATGGGATTGCCGTAATGCTTCAGGTAGCTGTCGAGTGTCATGGGCAGTTTAAGTTCAGCCCGCCACAATCGGACGCGACCATTCTGTGGCACACCAAAGGGTTCGATTAAGGTGGCATTTCCACCACCTGATAGTTGATAAACTTCGCCGATGCGGGCAGCAGGAAAGGGCTTGGTTCCGGTGCCATCCGGTTCGCGTACTTCGATGACCCATTCGCCGGAGGGCAGGTGTGTCGAGAGATGGATGACGAAGGCTTTACTATCGGTACGTTGGGCAGCAAAGGCCGCATTCATTGTGCCGCTGGTGTTGATGACGACCACATCACCCGACAGCAGATAATCGGCGATGCGGTTGAAACAGGTGTGGACGATGCGATCATCTGCCGGATGGGAAACCATGAGCTTAACGCCATCACGGCTTAAGCCGCGTGCTTCCGGCGGCATGGTGGCTTCCAATTCGGGTGGCAGCACAAAATCGAGGACATCTGGAAGAGTGCGTTCGCTCATGATGGATTATCCTTCTCCTGAAACAAGGTCAGTGCTTTGATCGGCAGTCCATCGGGCATTGTCAAACGCTGGTTGTGGTGTCCCCAATCGGTATCGACAACTGTATGCAGAGCCTTTGCGCCACCAGCTTGAACATCTGCTGAGGCTTGTTCCACATCGCGCACACCCAGCGCCAGGCGAACCGCATCATTCACAGCATGACCGACTTCAACGCGGTCAACTTCGGCGATCTGGGTGGCATCTGCGATTTCAATGGTGGCTCGTCCGGCACTAAACAGTACTCCGTGACCGCTATCATGCCATTCTTTTTGTATGGGCAAACCGAGATGCTTACCGAAGAAATCTGCTGCGGCTTGAAAATCGTCAACTTGCAGCACGAGATTCAACCAGTGAACGGATGGGGTTTCGGGTTTTGGTTCCAGTACCGTTCGGGCACGATAACGTCCGCCCGGTAAATCGCCGTTTAGGAGTTCGATCAAGCCCGGTACGCTGACTTCTGGCAGGGGACGATCACTGATGTCTTCACCGGGAAAAGCTGCCTGATGCATTTCGGTTCGCATATCACCGGGATCGACCCAATAGACTTTGAACTGTGGATTTTCGGCGGCCAAAATCGCGGACAGGTGTTCAAGGGCGGCCTTGCTGCTGCCGTAGCCACCCCAACCAGCGTAGGGTTCAACTCCCGCATCGCTGCTGATATTAAGGATACGGGCGTTCGGTTTCAGATGGTTTTTGACCGATTGGATGACTCCCAAGGGCGCGACAACATTGGTCTTATAGACGTTTTCAAGCACGTCCAATGGATAATCGAGGAGGTTGGGCTGTGGGCTGGGGCCAAGTATGCTGGCATTGTTGATGACGGCATCCAAGCCACCAAGTTCGGCTGCGGCTTGGGCGAGCTTTTGGCGATGTTCAGCCTGTGCCACATCCCCCACGATACTCACGACTTTGGAAACTGTGCCCAATTCTTTTTGCACAGTGTCGAGGGTTTCTCCGCCCCGCGCATCTAAGATCAATGCCCAACCCTGCGCCGCTAAATCGCGAGCCAATGCTAATCCTAACCCGCGTGACGCGCCTGTAATCAAAGCTGTTTTCATTGCGGAATACCTTTCACCATCACTGCTGGTGTTATTGATATTCCTACATTAGCACATACAAGCAACGGTTTGCCTCGTCTATTGGGATAGGTTTGGGCTGTACTTCCGAACAGCAGGATTTGATTTGGCAGAATTAGCACAAATGGCACAAAAGCCGCCGAAATGGCAGGCGGATGCACGGGAGCGTGCCGCCGAATTGACATTTTTGCACGGCGGGATGCTTGGCTGTTGCCGCCAGTGCAGCGGTTGGCTCGGCTAAATCCGCCGCTGCACTTTTGGGGTTGCCATCACAGCGGATTTGCGGGAGTGAGCCGCCGAAAGAAGATTCAAGTTATGAGATGCAAAGGCAATTAAACCGCAGAGGATAGAGAAAAAAATGAGGAAGAAATTTGGTTTGACATAAGGATTATTGTAGCACAAAAATTCTTATGTGACGGTTCGAGTTTTCAAACAAATGGAACTCACCTGAGTAGTATTAGAAGATTAATCGCCGAGAAGATAGAGTGAACAGAGATCAAGGTGAGAGATGGTGGCAGTCGTTGGAGCGTTCGAGGTTCCAACGGTCGTCACCTTCATTTTGATACCAGTTGGTGATGGATGTGCGGCGGATTTCGGGCATGGCGCGGTCAAGGACAGCTTCGCCATAACCGAAGAAGTACATGAACGACATTTGGATGAAAGCACCGTGCGTCAGGACGACGATGGTTTTACCGGCGTGCTGCTGAAGGATGCGATTGAGCGCCAGATGGACGCGCAGGGAAAATTCCATGCGGTTTTCGAAGCCTTCGATCCAGCGATAATAGGCTTTGTGGGGTTTGGGAACAGCTTTCCAACGGCGCATAAACTCTTCCTCTTCGATGCTGCCATCGTCACTTTTCCACTCGACAAATTCTTCATCTAAGGTAATGGGTTGGCCGAGCGCTGGTTGCAAAATGGTCGCGGTTTCGTGGGCGCGGCGTTCAGGACTGACGATAAAAACATCAGGCTTGATTTCGCCGCCGGTGGTAAGACGATCTCGCAGGCGTTCGGCATCGGCGGTGCCTTCCGGTGACAGTCCGACGTCCGTCATTTTGCCGTCTACCGGGCCATCAATGTTAGCGGCATGACGGATGAGATATATGTGAGTCAAAGTAATGTTCCCCGAAATGAATCCATTATAAGAAACATTGTATGAGAAAAGGCGAAGTCTCGCCATCAAGGGGATTGACAAGAAGGGCTTGCCAGCGGCAGGCCCGTACAGAATCAATCCAATTTAGTACGAAATTAATTGGTCGAGGGGGAGGCCATCTTGTGGGATGAACTGCCGCCAATAGGCTGCTGACTCGCGGATATTTGAAAGGATTTGCGAAGGATGTTCGGCGGTGCCACTGAAAATTTCAAGCGTGAGATAAATATCATCGCATTGTAACGGGAAGGGCAGCTCCGTCTCAGACTCGGTCGGTTGCTGATATGACTCCCAAATGGCGCGAAGAACATCCGGTGGTTTGACGATGCCTGTGCGATTGTTGGTTTCGGTGAAGGGACGATGGGCAGAGGCCGTGCCATCCGTTTGTTGAAGGTGGATGATGGGTGAGTAACAGCCGAGCGTCCGTAACCATGCGTAGAGATCACCGTCAATCGGTTGGGCAAATAGATAAGGATGCTCATGGATGTAGGTGTTGAGTGCATCAACGGTGAGTGTTTCATCAGCCTCAGGCGAAAACAGGCCAAACCAGATTGAAGGCGGGTGTTTGCCACGATTGATAGCGGCAACATAGGCTTCGATATCAGATTGGCTCGGTTGCAAGTGACGGCGCTGACCGATTTGGTGTCCGGTATCCAAGGTGAGATACAGTTGCGAAAAGTGACGAAAGTAGATCGACTTTAACAACTCTTGGCTGCCGCTGATTGTCCAAGGGATTTGATGAGGGCTGTACATCTGCTCGATGGAAATTGTGACACTTTCACGTTCTGCTACGGAGGCAAGATCGGATAAGCGTGTGTAGAGATCAACAACTGCGGCGGCGTAACGCTCTGGATCAGCGAGAACTGATTGCGGGAAGGCATGGCAGAAAAAGCCTAAGCCCGCACCGAGCGCGGCGGCACTGTGAATCATCGGTTCAAGCCAATTGTGCTGGATATGGTCGCGGATGCGGGTGTCCGTGTGCGCGAGTCCAAGGGTGGCATACGTGCCGTGACCGGAATAGAGATTGACCACTTTCACACGGGTTTGAGCCGAAGCTGATTGGACATTATCCAGCCACGTTTGCAGCGAATCGGGTGTGTTATACAGCGGATCTGATTCGTTATCAGCGCTGGCTTCGATACAAGTGATACCCGCATCATGGGCGATTTGCATCCACTCGCGCGGCTCCGTCCAACGTTTGGAGGCAAAGCAGTTATCGACTGCCAGATGAATACGTGGAATCATAGCAGTTTCCCGATCAATAGTATCGCCCGACATCCAATATATTGCGCAGCGGTTGACCTGCTAGATAGCGCGTCAAGTTGTCACAAAACAGGCGCACGATTTTAGCATTTTCGGTGTCAGCCGTGCTGGCCGAATGCGGGCTGATGATGACGTTGGACATACCCCACAGTGGATCGTTTGATGGCAGGGGTTCGGTGGCGAAAACATCCAAAGCCGCTCCGCGTAGATGACCATTCTGTAAAGCTGCGGTCATCGCGGGATAATCCATGACTGCACCTCGCGCGATGTTGATGATGACCGCGCCTTTGGGTAGCTGGGCAATTTCTTCCGCGCCGATGAGACCTTCGGTTTCGGGCGTATGTGGGCAGCAGAGGAGTAAGAAGTCGGCATAGGTGAGGAGTGGTGTCAGTTCACCGGGCGGGTAGAGTTCATCAACGTTAGGCACGGTGCTATCAGTGATGGCACGACGGTTGCCGATGACGTACATATCGAAGGCTTTGGCAAGTCGAGCGGCTTCACGTCCGATTTTGCCGAGGCCGATGATCGCCAATGTTTTACCCGCAAGTTCGGTGGTGCAGTTGCGTGCCCAATGGCGAGCGGATTTCTCGCGTTCCAGATATTCAAAGTCACGGGCGAAATACAACATGGACATGATAACGAACTCGGCGAGTGGGCGAGCATGTACACCGCTGGCGGTCGTTATGATCCAGTTGGTACGGTCATAGCCTTTTTGCTTCACAAATTGTCCGATGCCTGCACTGGTGGCCTGTATCCATTTGAGGTTGGTAGCGAGTTGGGGCAAGTCTTCCGTATGGCTGTGGTCGAAGTCGAAAAGGATGTCGGCCTGCGATAAGAGCGATTGCCACTCGGCTTCCTGTGCTGGTGTGCGTGAAGTCGGGGCGCTGTGATCGGCGATATAACGGGGTGCGCCCAGCAAATCAGGTCGATTGATGACCTCGACCTGCGGGACTTCGCGGCGAATTTGCTCGACGAATTCAGGTTCAAGGTAGGAGGCCACGAGAATTTTTAATTTGGATGCGGTCATGGATTTTCCCGACTATATGAGTTGGTCACGAAGGCCAAACTTTACCGCGAATAACCGCTATGCCATAGAGCCAAAAATTGGAACGCAGCGTAGGGCAGTCGTCAAGTACAGTGGAAATAAAATATGTAATATTATATGAAAGAACAAGTGTTTTTATAAAAAGAGGTAGACACAATGCTAAAGAAAGTGCTTGCCAGTTTGTTTTTTGCCGCACTGTTATTAATGGGTGTAGCTGTTCAGGCAGGGGGTGACGGGCAAACCGCGACGGTGACTGCAAATTATTTAAATGTGCGACAAGGACCGAGCACCAGTACCGTCGTTTTGGTGGTGATACGGGCGGGACAAACCTATCCGGTGCTGGGACAGTCCGGCAC